>CAZMKY010000518.1:0-4228 GCA_964566835.1 uncultured Rhodobacterales bacterium | reverse complement strand
GATCTCATTGACGATAAGCGCATCCGGGGTCACGAAAAGCTCCACGCCAAGGACGCCGACATAGTCCAGCGCATCGAGGATCGTTGCGGCAATCGCCCGGGCCGCGTCCGCGGTGCCAGCGTCGATCGCGGCGGGAACCCGTGTCGTGCGAAGAATCCCGGCGGAATGTACGTTCTCGCCCGGCTCAAAGCAGGCAATGACACCATCGGCAGCGCGTGCGGCAATGACACTGATCTCTCGCTCGAACGGAACGAAGCCTTCCAGAATGGCAGGTGCACCGTTCATGTCCGCCAGCGCCGTACCAGCGTCGGCTCGGCTTTGCAGGCGCGATTGTCCTTTGCCGTCGTAGCCAAGCCGACGGGTCTTCAGGATTGAAGGGCAACCAATCTCGGCCAAGGCGGCGGCCAGATCGCCAGCGGTCTCCACCGCTGCAAAAGGCGCGGTTTGCAGACCGATATCGTTCAGGAAGGTCTTTTCGGTCAGCCGGTCCTGACTGACGGCCAAGGCATTCCGACCGGGCCTTATGATCGAATGGGCTTCGATCCGGTCCAGTGCCTCAACTGGCACGTTCTCGAACTCGTATGTGACGACGTCAGCGTCTGCGGCAAAGGCCTCAAGCGCGGCCAGATCACCATAGGATGCCGTCGTCGTCTTTCCCGCCGTGACGTCCGCTGGAGCGTTTGCGCCCGGCTCGAACACATGCGTCTGAAGGCCAAGCCGCGCGGCGGCCATCGCCAGCATGCGGCCAAGCTGACCTCCGCCAAGAATGCCGATCGTGTCGCCGGGGGCGAGCGGCTTAGTCATCCTGCGGCTCCTCCGGAATGGAATTCGACAGGGCCTGACGCCACGCCCGAACACGGGCCGACAGCGCATCATCTGTCATTGCCAGCATCTGCGCGGCCATGAGTCCGGCGTTTTGCGCGCCAGCCTCACCAATGGCCATCGTCGCAACGGGAAAGCCGCGCGGCATTTGCAGGATGGAATAGAGCGAGTCCACGCCACTGAGCGCGCGGGTCTGGACCGGAACGCCAATCACCGGCACGATGGTCTTCGAGGCCATCATGCCCGGCAGATGAGCAGCACCGCCAGCGCCGGCGATAATGCCCTTCAGGCCGCGGTCCAAGGCCGATTGCCCATAGTCCCAAAGACGGTCCGGTGTGCGGTGCGCCGATACGATCTTGGTCTCGTAGGCGATGCCAAGTTCATCCAGAATCTCGGCTGCATGCTTCATGGTGGCCCAGTCCGACTGGCTGCCCATGATGATCCCAACGCTCGGCTGCATCACCGTCTCCCTCGCTTAGGTTCGCGCGCACTATAGTAATCCCGCCGGGGGCGTCCATCACTCAGGCGATGATGTCGGGGTTGATCCGGTCTTCCAGCAGCACAATTCGGTCTTTCAGGCCCAATTTCTGCTTCTTCAGGCGTCGGATTGTCAGAGGATCGCCAGTGCCTTTGTCTTCAAGCGCCCGGATCGCTTCGTCCAGATCGCGATGTTCGCGGCGCAACGCCTCCAGCTTCACGCGCAAGACGTCTTCTGCGGGCATTTGCTGGGGTGGCTGCCAGTTCATCGAGAAACCTCTGTTGGTGGACCTATCATAAGGCCTGCCGGTCTATCCGCAAAGGGTGTTCAACCTTGCGAAGTCTCCATGGGGCCCCCATATTTGTGAGGCAGGGCTGCTTTCGGGGGCTCTGAGCAATCGTCGCTATTTTGACAGGACGTGGCATGACAAAACTAACGCTTGGGACGCACCCGTTCCTTTTGGGCTTCGATCAGCTTGAGCGGCTGGTGGAACGCACCGCGAAATCCGACAACGGATACCCGCCCTACAATATCGAACAAACCGCCGACAACGCATTCCGGATCTCGCTGGCCGTGGCAGGCTTCGCCGAGGATGATTTGTCGATCACGCTGGAAGACCGCCAATTGGTGGTGCGTGGCCGCCAGGCCGAGGCCGACGATGCCCGTGTTTTCCTGCATCGGGGCATTGCGGCGCGTCAGTTTCAGCGCTCCTTCGTTCTGGCAGAAGGTGTCGATGTCGGGGGCGCAACGATGGAACATGGGCTTCTTCACATCGATCTGTCGCGATCAGTGCCCGAGACCATTGTGAAAACGATCAATATCGGCCGCGGAGGGTAACGTCATGAACACGCCAACACATCCCGAACTGATGCCGGACGAGCAGAAGATCGTCTATGTCCGGCCTGTTGAAGTCGCTGACCTGCCGGAAGACATGCAGGCGCAGGCCTTGGGCAGCGATCAGGTCTACGCATTGCATGCAGCCAATGGCGAACGTCTGGCGCTTGTCAAAGACCGCAAACTGGCCTTCGTTCTGGCACGCCAGAACGACTACGCGCCGGTCAACGTTCACTGACCTGAAACGCAAAAGGGGCGCGTTTTGCGCCCCCCAGTCATTCTTGGTGTCTTACTCGGCCGGTGTGACTTTGGCCGCGTCCGCTTTTTCCCGCTCAATGTGCTCGTCCACGCTGACCCAGTTTTGATAGCTGGACGGTTTGAACGGGTGCGCCATCTGACCATAGAGCGACGCGACCATGTCGTCGGTGACGCCCAAAGGTACGTCGCAAGGACCCGGAACGCGGTAGGTGCCAAACGCCCGGTCAAAGATTGAAAAGACGGTCGCATAGTTCGTGTCGAACGCCTCAGCATCCTTGGCGTGGTGCCAGCGATGCATCGCGGGTGAGACAAAGATGCGTGACAGCGGTCCGTAGGTCCACGGCAGATCTGCGTGGATGAACGCGCCGTAGTAGTGGCGGACAAGGTTGTTCGCGATCAGTGCAAATGGCGGCAGGCCCAGCATCAGAAGGATGGAGCTGTCGATGAAGAACGTCGTCACTCGGTTGATCGGGTGGAAGCGGTGGACGGCAATCCACGTCATTTCGGTATCGGAATGGTGCACCGCATGGCTTGGCCACAGGATGCGCGTATGTTCCAGCCGGTGGCGCCAATACCCGATGAAGTCACCGATGAAGATCGCGACAAGGATCGTCAGCCAAGCCGGAACGCCCGACCAGAACGACGGCTGGATGGCAAAGAGGTTCGCGCCGTAGATGATCTCAACCACGGCCTGCGATCCGAAGATGAGGGCAGGGGCGACCAGAATGGCGTTGAAGGCAACGATCTGAACGTTCAGCGATGCCTCATGGGCGGCGCGCTTGGCATCCGTGAAGAACTGCCCGCGTTTTACAATCAATCCGAGGGCCAGGAAGAAAAGCGCTGGCCAAAGAAGCTCTCCGCCCGCCTTGATCAGGTTGGCGAAGCCATCGCTCAAATAGCTGTTCAGAAAGCCGACCATAGTTCTGCCCCGTCGATTGTCGTCTGCCTCGCGTCTCGTCTACGGGGCAAATGGGGCAAATTTATGGTCGACTGTTTCCGAAATACGAACGGTTAGGCCGCAACCAGTCCCATCTGTTCCAGCTTCAGCAGAACCTGATGCGCGCAGTGATCGACGGCGACGTTCTCGGTATCAAGGCTCAGCTCTGGCGTCTCTGGCACGTCGTAGGGGTCTGAAATACCTGTGAATTCCTTGATCTTGCCTTCGCGCGCCAGCTTGTAGAGACCCTTTCTGTCGCGCCGCTCGCATTCCTCCAGCGATGTCGCGACGTGGATTTCGACGAACGCGCCGTGCGCCTCGACATCTTCGCGGACCGCGCGGCGCGTGGTCGCATAAGGTGCAATCGGCGCACAGATGGCGATGCCGCCGTTCTTGGTGATCTCGGACGCAACAAAGCCGATCCGGCGAATGTTGAGGTCACGGTGTTCTTTCGAGAAGCCAAGCTCGCTCGACAGGTTTTTCCGCACGATGTCACCGTCCAGAAGCGTTACGGGGCGTCCGCCCATCTCCATCAGCTTAACCATCAAGGCATTGGCGATTGTCGATTTGCCAGAACCCGAGAAGCCAGTGAAGAAAACGGTAAAGCCCTGCTTGGCCCGTGGTGGGCGGGTCCGGCGAAGTTCCTTGACGACATCGGGGAACGAGAACCAGTCAGGGATCTCGAGCCCTTCGGAAAGACGGCGGCGCAGTTCCGTCCCCGATATGTTCAGGACGGTCGACCCTTCTGGCACTTCGTCGGCAGGCAGGTATTCTGCGCGTTCCTGCACGTAGACCATGTGCTTGAAGGGGACCATTTCGATCCCGATCTCATCGGCATAGTCACGGACCATGTCTTGCGCGTCGTAAGGGCCGTAGAAATCTTCGCCAGCGCTGTTCTT
>CAZMKY010000517.1:0-2095 GCA_964566835.1 uncultured Rhodobacterales bacterium | reverse complement strand
CGTCTGCAAAGGATTTCGTGGATCAGACCGCGATCGTCTATGATTACGCCGATCTCCGCGTTGACCGCATGCAAGAAGTGCTGGACCAGATCAATGGTCCAATGGCCTATTTTGCCGCGCTTCTGCCGATGACACCTGACAGAATGGCGAAGACACTAGAGCTTCTTGCCTTGGTTCAGACCGTCGCAGGCATGGTGGCACAACGATGCAAGCACGCCTTGGCCTGCCGTCGACCCGATGCGTTTTCGGCGCAGATTCAACCGGCGATCGCAATGCCCGGCCACGGCGCCTTGCCGAGCGGGCACGCAACCGAAGCATTCGCGATAGCAGAGACGCTGCGTCGCCTGTTGGCAGACGATCATTTGCCCGCTGACAAGAAAATCAAATCTCCGGGGCTGGATGACCTGCTGTTTGATCAAGCAGCACGGATCGCGATCAACCGCACTGTCGCCGGTCTGCACTTTCCGGCTGACAGCTTTGCGGGCGCAACGCTTGGGTTCCTTGTTGCCGATATTGTTGCGGGCATCGCCGGCACGGGCAATCGCGCGGTTGTAGATTGCGCTTTCAACGGCGAGGGGATTGAAAGCACAGACTTTATGACCTCCAGAGTTTGGAGTTCGTCCCAACGGCAAAGCTTTGGAACCAGCACTGCGCCGGAACTGGTAAAGTTCGATGCGGCCAGCGTACAGGTTAATGAAAGCGCGATCGTCAAATGGTTCTGGCAAGAGGCCAGAAGCGAATGGTGAGAGGCTTCTCGTGGGATGACCCCAGTTTGATCGACGACCGAATTGACCCAATGGCGTATTGGCTGACGGGTCATGGTCGTGGATTTTTTGAGGCCGATGTGAATGGGTCAGGCGGACGTGATCGATGGGATTTTGGTGTTCTTTCCGCCATCGACGCTGCCGATCGCGATGCGTTGAGCGACGGTGACGGCACGCTTCTTTTGACAACAAAGATCGATGACGAAACGTGGTGGTCCGCCGTTATGGACGCAACCGTTTCTGCCGGGATGATCGATCCAAGGGTCTATCCCATGCCGGTCCGGCGTGCGCTCCAATCGGGCGATCAGCTCGAAAAACTGTCTGACCTTCCGAGCCCAAACCCCGAGATCAACGCGAATGCCAAAGCGGTTGTTGGCATCATTGATCACGCGATTTGCCTGCCACATCGACGCTTTCAGAATGTCGGTGGCACAACCCGCATTTTGTCCGCTTGGCATCAGTCGGGCGTTTCTCAAAGCGCCGCGCAGGTCCCCTTTGGGCGAGAGTATCTGCCGGACGAGATCAATTCTGCCGTCCAGTCAGCGGGTGGAGACGAAGATCTGGCGCTTCGGGAACTTGGCCTGGTCGAGTTCGGGGGCAGTGGAGACACACATCTTGCCAGGCGGGCAAGTCACGGGACCCACGTGCTTGACCTCGCCGCCGGGGCGGACCCGGGAACATGGCAAGAAGCGCCCCCCATTATTGCGGTTAACCTGCCTTCCATTGTCGCCCGCGAAACAAGCGGCGCGTTCATGGGCATGTACCTCATCTCGGGTGTGAACTACATCCTCCAGCGGGCCCGCCAGCTTGCCCCAGGCTTGCCGGTCATCATCAATTTCAGCTTCGCCTTGTCAGGTGGTCCGCGCGGCGGGACACACCCGCTGACGCGTTGTTTGCAGAATTTGATAGAGGCGCATAAACAACATCCCGAGGGCGGGAAAGTTGTTCTGGTCGTTGCAGCAGGTAACAGGAATCTCGCTCAATCCCATGCGTGGCAAGTCCTCAAAGACACCGGTCGCTTTGCTGCGGCAGAGGGTTTCTCGTGGAGACTTCAGCCCTGTGATCCGACCGCAAATATGCTCGACATTTGGTTCTCGCGAGAGGGCCAAAGCGCTGCAGATCTGGCGTTCACGCCTGACATTGGGCTCCTGTTGACGGCCCCCGGTGGGGAAGAAATTCGCATAGCCGAATTTGATGGTCCCGCGATCCGAACGCTGCGCCTTGGCGACAGTGTCATTGGGCAAGCCATGCTTCGGCGATCTTCCGACAAACGACTTAGCCTTTCGATAATCCTTGCACCGACAGATCCTCAACGCTCGGGCTTGGTGCCG
>CAZMKY010000516.1:0-1910 GCA_964566835.1 uncultured Rhodobacterales bacterium | reverse complement strand
GGTAGGCAATCAGCGTGCCCAGAACCATCGGGGCAGGGACGTCGGCCACCGCGTCGTTGGTGGGCAGCACGCCGTGCACCAGCCAGGGTTGGCGGCCAATCTCGGTCGTGTACCACCCGGCAAGCGAGGCGATCCAGCCGGAAAAGGCCATGGCGGAAAAGCTGAAGAGCATGAGTTTGGGCATATGTTCCGCACCACGGCGGCGCAGATAAAAGGCCCCCGCCCAGCTGAGCAGCAGCATCGTCACTCCGGTGCCGACCATAATCCGGAAGCTCCAGAAAACCGGCGCGACGGGTGGGTGTTTCACAGTGCCGTCTTCCAACACAAAGTCATTGAGGCCGGGTACCACGCCGTGCGGTTTGTGCTTCAGGATGATCGAGGCGAGGTTCGGGATACCGATTTCAAAGTTGTTTTCACGGTTTTCCTCATCCGGCAGGGCAAACAGCAGCAGGGGCACGTTTCCTTGCGTTTCCCAGTTACCCTCCATCGCTGCGACCTTTTGGGGCTGATGTTCCAGTGTGTTGAGGCCATGCATGTCGCCCACGAAAATTTGCACAGGGATCAGCACTGCGGCCAGAACGATACCGGTGCGCAGGGTCGATTTCACGCTTTCCGCCTTGTCGTTCCACAGCATCCGGATGGCCGAGATACCGGCAATCAGGAAGGCAACGGTCAGGCCAGAGCCCAGCAGCATATGCGACAGGCGATAGGGCAGGGAGGGGTTGAAGATGATCGCCCACCAGTCGGTCGCAAAGGCCACGCCATCGATCATCTCAAAGCCTTGCGGCGTGTGCATCCAGCTATTCAGGACGATGATCCAGAAAGCCGACATGCTGGTCCCAAAGGCCACCAGCCCCGTCGCCAGCATATGAAGCCAGCCCGGCACCCGCGAGAACCCAAAGAGCATGATCCCCACAAAAGCCGCTTCCAGAAAGAAGGCCGTCAGGATCTCATAGGCCAAAAGCGGCCCCGCGATATTGCCAACCGTTTCCATGAACCCCGGCCAGTTCGTCCCGAACTGGAACGACATGGTGATGCCCGAGACGACGCCCATCGCAAAGCTGAGGGCAAAGATCTTCACCCAGAACCGGTAGGCATCCATCCACTTGTCATCGCTCGTCATCGTAAAGCGCAGCCGGAAGAACAGGAGCACCCAGGCCAGGGCAATGGTGATCGTCGGAAAGAGGATATGAAAGGAGATATTGGCCGCAAACTGAATGCGACTAAGCAGCAGAGTGTCGAGCGCTTCCATGTCTGTGTTCCCTACTCGGTCAAAGTGAAGCCGGTAACAGCTCCGGCCCCGTCGCTCAGGTTCAGGTCACGGCCGCCCGCCATCATCAGCCGGGCAGGCCAAGCTGCCCCGACCGGCTGATCCTCCTGCGGCCCTTTATTTCGCCGGGACGCAGGTAAAGTCCTGCCGTGGCCAAGCCGCCCGCAATCCGTGGCTCCTGACGCCGTCGCGCATTTCATTTGAGTTTAGCCTAGGACAAACCCGCGTCTAAGCACTGCGTCATTTCGCGCGGCGATCGCTATTTTCCGGCAGTCCAGCCCGCCGCCCGCACCTCGGCGTCATGTTGTCCGAGCGTCGGTCCGGTGCGGTCAAGCGACAGTTCCGAACGCCCGAAGGTTATCGGGCTTCGGACCCCCGGAACACCCTCCGGCTCGATCCGCATTCCCCGGGCGGTCACCTGCGGATCGGCAAAGACCTCGCGGACCGAGTTGATTGGGCTCGCGGGAACCTGAGCCGCCTCCAGCGCGGCCAGCAGCGCGGCCTTCCCATGCTTGCGCGTCTCGTCCTTCAGGATCGGGATCAGCACATTGCGCGCATCGACCCTCTGCCCGTTCGTCTGGTACTCGGGTGCGTTCTCCAGATCGCCCCGCTCAAGTACACGGCAAAGCGCGCGATACTG
>CAZMKY010000515.1:0-6932 GCA_964566835.1 uncultured Rhodobacterales bacterium | reverse complement strand
CGCACCATCCTGGGCGAGATGGGCGCCGAACAACTTCTGGGCATGGGCGACATGCTGTTCATGGCCGGCGGTGCCAAGATCACGCGTGTTCACGGACCCTTCGTCAGCGACGAAGAAGTCGAGGAGGTTGTAAACCATCTGAAGCGCCAAGGGGCACCTGACTATGTCGGCGGTGTTGTCGAAGGCCCGTCGGACGAACGTGGCAGCGACATAGACGCCGTTCTCGGGCTGACGGGCGGAAACACGGATGGCGAAGACGCCCTTTACGATCAGGCGGTCGCGATTGTGATCAAGGATCGCAAATGCTCGACCTCCTACATCCAGAGAAAGCTTTCGATTGGCTACAACAAGGCGGCACGCTTGGTGGAACAGATGGAGGACAACGGTGTTGTCTCTTCAGCCAACCACGTCGGCAAGCGCGAGATCCTTGTGCCGGAACAGGCCTGAGGCCTGAAACCATATTTACGATCACAGGACTGGGGGCGCGCTGCTCCCCCAGACCCCCTCGGGATATTTCCGGACCGATGAAAGTTCGCGCGCTGTTATGACATAGCGGATGGTCGGACATGGTGTAGCGCGGAAGCGTGCCTATATCTGTCCGAGAGCAGTTGAAGGAGTTCCCTCATGCATCGTCGCATGTTTCTTGCAGGAAGCGCCGCCTTGGTTGCCGCACGCCCGGCCATGGCCGAGCAGTTGCCGCTGAATGCCATTTCAAATTATCTCAATGGTCTACAGACGGCAGAAGCACCGTTCACGCAGATCAATGGCGACGGGACGATTTCAACAGGCACCCTCTTTATCAAGCGCCCCGGCCGTATGCGGTTTGAGTATGATCCGCCCGATGATCTGTTGGTGATGGCCGGGGGCGGTCAGGTCGGGATTTTTGACGGGAAGTCGAACCTGAAGAAAGCAGAACGCTATCCTTTGAAGCGTACGCCGCTGAACCTGATCCTTGAACGCAATGTCGATCTGGCGCGGCGCAATATGGTGGTCGGGCATAGCTTTGACGGGACAGCAACGGTCGTCACAGCCCAAGATCCCGAAAACCCGCAGTATGGGAATATTCAGCTGAAGTTCACGGGCAGTCCGGTCGAATTGCGTCAGTGGATCGTGACAGATGGACAAGGGTCGCAGACCACCATCGTTCTTGGTGGTCTGACGCTTGGGCGTGACCTGTCGTCGACCTTGTTCAATATCAGCTACGAAGAAGGTCAGCGCGGCGGCTAGATCTTCCTGCAGGTGCGCAGTTGCGTGTCGTAGAGTACGGCGCGCATTGCGACATCATTCGACACCCTGAGAAGCCAGCTTTTCTTGTTGTAGCTGCCGCGGCGGTAGCCTGTCCGGCCTTCGTGGTAGGCCAGATACTGGTTACGGGCATCGGTCAGGGGAATGCCGAGTTCTTCACGCGTTTCGTTCATGTACCAGCCCATGAAGTCCGTGGCGTCGCGGATGTCGTCGCGCCTTGCGCCCCGGCGGCGCTGTTCGCGGCGATATTCATCCCACGTTCCGTCAAGCGCCTGGCTATAGCCATAGGCTGAAGACTGGCGACCCATCGGAATGACGCCCAAGGCGAATTGTCGAGGTGTTCGGGCGTTCCCGACGAACTTTGATTCCTGATAGATTGTTGCCATCTGAACTGCGACCGGCACGCCCCAACGACGTTCGGTCCGCTTCATTGCAGACAGGTAACTTGGCCGCTGGTCCACGATCGAACATGCATTGTCCAGATCGCGAGGCGCGGAATGATTGGCGCTGCCGCAGGCTGATACGAAGACCAGCAGGATCAGGGCGCGAAGGGGTCTGCTCATGCCTCTCATCGCTCGATTTTGTTTTGTTGATTGAGGAACAGTTTACCGCATCCGGGGGGGAGGCGTAAACGCTTTCCTCAGCCGGATCATAGCAAAACGGCGAGGAGGAGCGGGATATAGCCAACGCTCAGCACGGTCGAGACGACGACTAGGCCCGCAACAGCATCGGCGTCCGCACCGTATTTTTCGGCCAGCAGGTAAGACGTGACTGCGACCGGCGTGGCGAATTGCAGGATCAACACGGCAAGCGCGACGTCGCCCAGACCGAAGTAGGAACCGACGGCCCATGCCACAGCCGCGCAAGCACCCGCCTTAAGGAGTGCCAGCCACGCGGCTTGTCCGAGGCGTCCGGGCGTCAACCGCGCAACCGCAACGCCGAGCGTTATCAGCATGAGCGGAATCGCCATTTGTCCAATCAGCTCCAGCGTGTTGGTCAGGAAGCGCGGCGTTTGCCAGCCTTGCCACAGAAAGAGCCCGCCGAGGAGTGTAGCCCAGACCAAAGGTTCCTTGAATGCGGCCAAGGGTGAGCCTTGGCCAGACACCAGCCAGACGCCAAACGTGAAGCTGTAGATTCCCATGATCGCAAAAATCACGACAGCAAATCCAAGCCCTTCGTCCCCAAACGCGAACAATGCGAGGGGAAGTCCAAGATTGCCTGTATTTCCGTAAATCAATGGGGCGAGAAAACTTTGCACGTCCAATTTTGCGACTCGAACGAGAATCCAGAAGACGAAGGTCAGGGCGACATAACCGATGATGGCGGCGAGCGAGACCGCAGTCAGCGCGTCGCCCGGGATCTCGGTCTTCATCAGAGCCGTAAAAATAAGGGCCGGGACGGCAAGCGTCATCGCCATATGGGTGACGAATCTGATGCGATACTCGATTCCGAGCTTCACCCAGATGAAGCCGATGGATGCCAGAAGGAAGACAGGAGCCGTCACTTCAAGGACTGTTAGGACCAAGTTCACAGTGTGTTTCCCGAAAAAATACTCAGTTTTGTAGACATCTGCCGTGCCGCCCGCCTAAAACGCAAGGCAGGGGGTAAGGTAAATGTTTAGCATCCGTGCAAAGTATGCCTTGGGGCAAATCGTGCGCCACCGGAAGCATCCGTTCCGTGGCGTGGTCTTTGATGTTGATCCGCAGTTTTCGAACACGGACGAGTGGTATGATGCCATTCCGGCCGAAAGCCGTCCGCGCAAAGACCAACCGTTTTATCATCTTCTGGCCGAGAATGATCAGAGCTACTACGTGGCTTACGTCTCGGAACAGAACCTTGTGGCCGACTACTCCGGCCAGCCGGTGGACCACCCTGATCTTCCCGACCTGTTCGGCGATTTCTCGGATGGTCACTATCCGCTGCACGTTCAACTGAACTGATCAGACATCAATAGCCGATGGCGCATCCGTCCTTTCTGGGATCGGAGGCGCCAATCAACGTGCCGTTCTGGTGGTCGATGGCAATCGCCTGCCCGCCGCCGATTGGCAGTTCGGGGCGAACGATCGTGTGGCCGCGGGCTTCAAGGTCCGATGCAACGTCGTCCGAGAAGCCGCGTTCGAGGCGAAGCTCTCCCGCTTCGGTAAAGGCGCGGGGGCTGTCCAAGGCTTCCTGCGGATCCATGCCGTAGTCGATCAGGTTGGTCAGAACGTGTGCATGGCCGGTAGCCTGATACTGTCCACCCATGACACCGAATGCCATCGTGACGCGATCGTTCTGGCGTAGCATCGCAGGGATGATCGTGTGCATTGGGCGTTTGCCGGGGGCGGCTTCGTTCGGGTGCCCGGCTTCCAGCGTAAAGCCAGCGCCACGGTTGTGCATGAGGATACCGAAATCAGGCCCTGCAATCCCGGACCCGAAACTTGCGAAGATCGAGTAGATCAGCGTCACGGCCATGCCGTCTGCATCGACCGCAGTGATCAATACGGTGTCGCGGTGAACCTCTTCCGTCAACGGCTTGGCGTCTGCCATGGCCGAGGACATCTGGATCTTGGCCGCAAGCTTGCGGGCGGTCTCAGGCGACGTCATATGCGCGAGGCGGGCGGTGTGGTCCGGATCGGCCAGGATGCGATTGCGCGCATCATACGCCAGCTTGGTTGCTTCCATCTCGATATGAATGCGGTCAGCGCTGTTTGGCGCGAAGGCGGCCAAGTCAAAGCTCGACAGGATGTTGGCCAGAAGTATTGCTGTCGCGCCTTGGCCGTTCGGCGGATGCTCAACAAGGTCGGTTCCCTTGTAGGTTCCCGCGATTGGGGTACCCCAATCCGACTTGGTCGCTGCAAAGTCGTCCAAGGTATGCGCACCGCCCGCCGACGAGAGGGCGGCCACCATGTCTTCAGCGACGGGGCCTTTGTAGAAGCCGTCGCGGCCATGGGCGGCGATGGCTTCCAAAGCGCGAGCGGTGCCTTCATGGCGGAAAACCTGGCCAGTCGCCGGGGCGACGCCCGACAGAAGATAAGTTTTGGCGGCGGTCGGGCTGAGGTTGGCGGCGCAGTCGGCCCAATCCGTTGCAACACGCGGCGCCACTGGAACGCCGTTCTTCGCGGCGTCGATTGCCGGCGCCAGACAGGCGTCCAAACCCAACTTTCCGAAGCGTTCAGAAAGTGTGGCGAAGCCGTCGACGGCGCCCGGGACAGTGACGGCCGCCGCGGTGTCGCGGTCAATCTTGGTGATGCCCTGATTGCGAAGGGCGGCGGCGTCAAAGCCTGCAGGCGCCTTGCCGGAGGCATTCAGCGCGATGATGTCTTCGCTGCCCGCCGGCTTGACCAATGCGAACATATCGCCGCCGATGCCGCACATGTGCGGTTCGCAGAGACCAAGAATGACAGCGCCTGCAATGGCGGCGTCCGCGGCTGATCCGCCTTGGCGCAGGATGTTCAGCGCGGTCGAGGCAGCCAGAGGATGTGACGTCGCGACCATACCATTGGTGGCATAAACCGGCGAGCGTCCCGGTGAATTGAAATCGCGCATTCTTGGCATCCTCCTGTCCTTCGCGCGCAAGGTATTCCAATCCTTGCAAGTGTCCAGACGGGATAGATCAACGTTTCAGGAGGAAGCTGAACCTCGACACCGCACACTGGGTGGGGGCTGTAATCGCACGGTGTCGAGGGAAGCCTTTAGCAGCTACATCAACCACCTTGGCAGCGATTCTTGTCGGGGCCACGTTCGAATTGTGGCGGGAATATGGCGATCAATTCGCCGTCTGGTTGTCTTCACCAAACAGATAGGCATCCCGACGTCTTCGCCCGGGTGCCGGCGCGGTCAGATCCGGTGATGGCAAGTCAAAGCTAAGGTGGTTGGTGCCGTCCTCTCTCGAATAGGCCACGTCTTGCGAAAGAGCCTTGATGATGGACCAGCCAAAACCGCCTTCTTTTGCGTATTCCGGGCTCATCGGGCGACGCAGAATTCCGGGATTGCGCACTTCGGTCCAAGGCATAGGATCGCCTTGGTCGGAAAGGTGCACCTTTAGCCCGTCGTCCTGCGCTTCGATCCGCAGGTGAAACGCCGCCTTGACGGATTTGTCCGAGAATGCGTGTTCGACGATATTGTTCATGGCTTCCGCCAGAACAAGCTGGGCAGAGCCACGGGTGTCCGCGTCCACGCCACTGCCTTTCAGGCGCATGTCGAGTTGCCGAAGAATCGCCCGGACATCTTCGAACGTGGCGTCGCAAAATATCTCAAAGAACGGACGCTTCATGCCAGGGTCACGCGGCATCCAAAGGCTCCGATACGGCAGCCGAGACGTCGGCATGGATTGCAAAGACGCTGTCCATCCGGGTCAGACGGAAGACCTTGCCGACGGTTTCGTTCAAGCCGGCCAGTTCCAGGCGATGATCTGGCGCAAGGACTTTCATCACGGCGACAATGGCGCCAAGCCCGCTGGAATCGACGAATTCCACACTGGACAGATCCAGAATAATACGCCCATCGAGGTCGTCCGTCAGGCGTCCCATTTGGTCTTTGAAAGCCACGGCATTGGCGGCATCGATTCTGTCATCTTGCACGGTGATGATCCGGACGTCGCCGGTGTCTTCAGATACGAAATGCATGTACAGTCTTCCTTTGGCGAAGCTCTTGCTTTGAACCCGATGAGAAAGAAGGCTAGAGCGCAGTTATTACCATTCGGTAATTCGAATGAGGCCATTAGGAGGCAGCGCGTCGGAATGACGTCTCTTAGAGTTGACTACCCGGAACTGATTCAGCGCGTCGAAGCTGTCGCCCATGGCGAGGATGATGCGATTGCGTTGATGGCGACCGTCGCATGCGAAGTTCATCATTCGGACGATCGCTTTGACTGGACAGGCTTTTACCGCGTCGTCGGTCCGGAACTGCTGAAGATCGGCCCCTATCAAGGCGGGCATGGCTGTCTGGTCATCCCGTTCAACAAAGGGGTTTGCGGCGCTGCCGCGCGCACGGGCGAGGTCCAATTGGTCCCCGATGTCGATGCTTTTCCGGGTCACATCGCCTGCGCGTCGTCCACAAGGTCTGAACTGGTCCTGCCCGTCACGAATGCGACGGGCGAGTTGATTGCGGTCTTTGACCTCGACAGTGATCAGCCAGATGCGTTCACCACCGAAGATGCTGACGGGATGAGCCGATTGCTTCGCGTCGTATTCGCCGGGGAAGGAGTCTGAGATGACAAAGGGGCGGTGCCTCTGCGGGCGTGTGTCGTGGCAAAGCAAGAGCGTTCCAACGGGCGCTGCGGTCTGCCATTGCGGTCAGTGTCGGCGTCAGTCCGGGCATGTCTGGGCATCAGCTCAAGTGCCGCAAGCAGAATTATCCATCGTGGGAGAGCCGAAGTGGTTTCGGGCAAGTGAGACCGCCAAGCGTGGCTTTTGTCCTGACTGCGGGTCGTTCCTGTTCTGGCAAGGCGATGGAGAGGATGAGGTCTCGGTCTCGCTCGGGTCAATCGATGCGCCGACGGGTATCGAACTGGAGAAGCATATCTTCACGTCTGACAAGGGCGACTACTACAAGATTTCTGATGACGTCCCGATCCGATCGTGAGTGAAGCCTACGCCCCTCCGAACGTGCCGCTGGACGTCATCCACGCCGACCATGAAATCCTGATTGTCGGAAAGCCGCATGGCCTTCTGAGCGTTCCCGGAAAGGGTGAGCATCTTTCAGAT
>CAZMKY010000514.1:0-2845 GCA_964566835.1 uncultured Rhodobacterales bacterium | reverse complement strand
CAGGTAGATCAGCATGCCGATGATCCATGTGACTTCACGCGGGGCCTTGTAGGACCCGTAGTAAAGGCCACGGAAGATGTGCAGGTAGACCGCAAAGAAGAACAGCGAGGCGCCGTTCATGTGCAGATAGCGGATCATGTGACCGCCATTGACGTTGCGCATGATGTGTTCGACCGAGGCGAAGGCCATGTCGACATGCGGCGTGTAGTGCATCACCAGAACGATGCCGGTGATGATCTGCAGCACAAGGCAGAACACCAAAACGATGCCCCAGATCCACATCCAGTTCAGGTTCTTGGGCGTGGGGATCATGATGGTGTCGTAGAGAAGGCCGACAATCGGCAGGCGGCGGTGCAGCCACTTTTCGCCGTTTGTGCCCGGTTCGTAATGATCGTGAGGAATTCCAGCCATGTTCGGTCCTCTGCTTTAGCTCAGCAGGATCGTCGATTCATCGACGAACTCGGCTGCGGGAATGGGAAGGTTTTCCGGTGCGGGCCCGCGACGGATGCGGCCTGCGGTGTCGTAGTGCGACCCGTGGCACGGGCAGAACCAGCCGTCGAAGTCGCCAGCATCGCCCACCGGCACACAGCCAAGGTGCGTGCAAAGGCCGTACATCACCAGCCATTCGCCAGCTTCGTCCAATGCACGGTTGGCGTCCGTGGCCTCTGCCGCATCATCAAGGTTGCCGTTCCGGGCAACCGGGTCGTTCAGATCGCTGACTTCGACAGCACGGGCGGCTTCGATTTCTTCTTCCGTCCGGCGACGGATGAAAACCGGCTTGCCCTGGAAGAGCACGGTCATCTGCGTGCCCGGCTCTACCGCGCTGATATCGACGCGGATCGAGGACAGGGCCTGAACGTCCGCCGACGGGTTCATCTGGTTGACGAGCGGCCAAACAGCCGCGCCCGCCACGACAGTGCCGGTGCCGGCAGTGGCGTAATAGAGGAAATCGCGGCGTGTGCCTTCGTGATCTTCTTGATGCGACACGAGGTTCTCCAATCGTAGTGCGGGGTTGCCCCCACGGGATTACGGGCTGCGCAAAGCGCAACCGGAATTAGGCGGCTAATTAGAGGGACATGGCCCGGTCGTCCAGCGGACAATCCGGCGCACCTCGGACGAAATGACCGAAATCAGGGCGTCGGACGCGTCTCGACCATGGATGGACGTTCGTCGAAGGTCGCGAACCACTTGGCCAGTTCTGGCCGGGTCCCTCGCCAGCCACGCCCATCATGCCGCAGATCAAGATAGCCCAGAGCCGCGCCGACAGCGATATGTCCCATGTTCAGAGGGGCTTGGAGGTGGCTGATCCAACGATCTTCGAGCACGTCGAGCGCCCGGTCGATCTTGGCCCATTGCGCTTCGACAACGTCTTCCATCTGTTTGTCTTCCGGACGCAGGCGCCTTTCGTAGACCATCAGAAGGGCAGCATCGAGAATGCCGTCGGCTGTGGCTTCCAGCGTCATGACTTCCCAAATGCGGGACGCGGGGTAGAATCGCCCGCCCGCGAGACTGTCGAGATAGCGGCAGATCACGCGACTGTCGTAGAGCGCAGGGCCATCTTCGCGGATCAACGCAGGCACTTTGCCCAAGGGGTTGGCCTCAAGCGTGCCAGCGTTGGGTGCAAAGGGCGTGCCGCTTCCGTCGATGCGGGTGACCTGATCGCTCATCCCGGCCTCTGCCAGCAGAATGTCGACCTTGCGCACATAGGGCGACGTGGTCGAGTGCATGAGGGTCATCGTCATTCTGGATCTCCTTCCGGGTTCAGCATCAGTCGGGCGAGCGCGTCTTTCTCCGACCCCAAACCGGTCGGAACCGCGTTTGCGGCAGCGATGCGCACGTTGTCTGGCTTGTTCTGACCCAGTTTCCACGTGCCGTCGACCGATTGAATGACAAGACGGAAGGGCAGGATCTGCCGCATCATCCGCGTCAGCACGTCGGACGTCATCTTGTCCGTCGTCCATGGCATCTTGTCGAGCCGGTCTTCGTAGGCCTTGGATTGGCGGTCAAGCATGTCGTGCATGACGTCGTGCGGCAGCGGTTCCAACCGGCCGCGCAGGTGGACGGCGATGTAGTTCCATGTCGGAACCTGATCGTCGACGCCGTACCAGTCGGGCGAGATATAGGCATCAGGCCCGGTAACGGCGATCACGGCATCCACGGCGCCAAGTCGGGCAATCGGATTCGACCGGACGAGGTGCAGGTCAGCAGAGGCCCCGTCTTCCGACAACAGGAAAGGGATATGACTGAGCAAGGGTGCAGCATCAGCATTCACGGCCAGCGTGCCAAAGCCGCGTCCACGCGCGAAAGCGAGGTTGCGCGCGGTTTCCGCGCCACGGAATGCGGGATTCGGGTGCATTGAACGGGCCTTGTCTTAAGCCGAAGCGGCGGTTTTTTGGGTATTTTGAAACAGAGGAACGGGGCGCGCGAACAATTTCTGGCCGTCGCGCGTTTCGATTGCGACGTCCAAGAGCGTGCCTTCGGGCTGATCCGCTGCAAATGTCACTTCCGCGAAGGTTTCCGTGCGCGCAAGGCGTGGGCCTTCGGTCAGAACGGTCTCGGTCCGGCCGACGAGGTTGTCGAGGTGCCGGGTTGCCTTCAGCACGCCTTTATCGCGCAGGCGCGCCGCCCGATCCTTGATGGCCTGGCCATTCACTTGTGGCATGCGCGCCGCCGGTGTGCCGGGGCGGGGTGAATAGGGGAAGACGTGGAGCCACGTCAGGTGGCAGTCATCCACGAGTTTCAGCGAGTTTTCGAACATCGCTTCGGTTTCCGTTGGGAAACCGGCAATGATGTCGGCGCCGAAGGTCATGTCGGGGCGGAGCGACAGGGCTTCTTCGCAGAAGCG
>CAZMKY010000513.1:0-1600 GCA_964566835.1 uncultured Rhodobacterales bacterium | reverse complement strand
GGCAGGTCTTCGGGGGTGCGAATGGCGGTCATGCGGATGGTCTGATTGCCGACGATCAGGGTGTTGCCTTCAAGGCGGATATCTGCGTTCAGGCGGCCATGCACGCTGTCATATTTCAGCAGATGGGCGAGCGTTTCAGGCGGCGCGAGGTCATTTACGGCGACCACTTCGATATCGCTGCGCTTCTGTTCGATCAGTGCGCGCAAAACGCCCCGTCCAATCCGGCCAAAGCCGTTGATGCCGATTTTCAGGGTCATGTTCAGTCCTCCGCTGACGGTCGCTGTCGCGGATGTATATATGTTAGCGCTAACTTTTTCTCAAGCGGCGAATGCGCGCAGGTGGAGAAGCGCGCTTAGCCCAAGTCAAACAGGCTTAAATCCAGGTCATTTAGAGCGGTGTTTTCGAAGATGATCCGGTTTTGGCCGTCATTGCCGTGATCATAGATCGTGTTGCCGTTCTTCTCGGACAAAGCGGCGGTCAGTTCACCTTCGTTTTGCGCTTCGCCTGCCGAAGTAATGCGGACGCGGTCGCCGTTGTAATCCGTGATCCGGTCTTTGCCGAAATTGGCTTCACTGAAGATAAACAAGTCGGACTTGGCCCCACCGGACAGCGTGTCATTGCCCTTGCCGCCAATCAGCTTGTCCTTTCCGCCGCCGCCCGAGAGGTCATCGCGCCCGCCTTTGCCGATCAGGCGATCCCCACCGCCATCGCCGCTTAGGTCATCGCCGCCGCTGCCACCATTGATCTGGTCGCGTCCGGCACCGCCTGTGATGATGTCGGCGTCTTTACCGCCCGTGATCTTGTCGTTGAATTCGGTGCCTTCGATTGTGTCGGCTGCATCTGTGCCGCTGATTTTGGGTGCGCCGTCAGAATCTGCCGCGTCCCCAAACCAGACGTAATAGATTGGGGGCAGCGTTGCATGCGTTTCAATCCCGATGCCGATCGCATCCCAGTCCAGGATTGACCATGCGCCTTCATTCAGAAGCATGTCGTTGATGCCGCTGAACTTTTTCCATTCTTCCAGCGCGGTGGAGGAGTTTAGAAAGCCGGACGCAGCGATTTCATAACCGGCATCCGTGTAGCCGGTTCCAATTCTCTGGGGGGCTTGCGTCATGACGCTGACATCGCGTTCGTCGCTGAAATAGGGGGCATCGCTCCAACTGCGCAGATCGGTGCCGTCGGGCAGGTCCAGGCGAGCTTCCCAGATGTTATAGGTCGTGTCTGCCGCGTGCCGCCCTGCGGTTGTCGTCAGGCCCAGCGACAGGGGAATGGCGTCCAGACCTTCTGCAGCGCGATACGCCATGATTTGGTGATAGAATGTCAGTTCTGTCAGGCTGAGCGCGTCGCTTGGATGGGGCTGCGTATTGTCGAAGGTCATTCTTGGTGTCTCCTGATGCGAGAGATCTGCATCGTTTTTGCGAATAACGCCCCTTGGAATTGGGCGGGTTTGAAAATGCAATTCGTTAAGTTGACCCTTGTTATACACGTGCTAGCGTCTTGAAGCGAGAAAAAGGAGAATTGACGACCCCTAAATGTCTTGCAGTGTCAGTGATTCAGATGACTTGATTTGTTCACTTTTCTCCTCCCACTTCTCAAGCTT
>CAZMKY010000512.1:0-7197 GCA_964566835.1 uncultured Rhodobacterales bacterium | reverse complement strand
ACCGCCATCCTGTTCGCCATTGGATATCTGACTGCAAAACGGTTGGCGGACGAGGTCTCTGCTCTTGTCGTTGTTGGCATGCTGTCGATCACTGTCACTATTGGACTGGCGCCCTTTGCCATTGCGGTCTGGGTCTGGCCGACATGGACAGAAGTCGCGGCCATGTTCGTTGTCGCCTGCCTGGCGACGGCAGGCCACTATACCATGACCCGAGCCTTTGCCGCCGCGCCCGTGACGCTGACACAGCCGGTGACGTTTCTTCAGTTGGTCTGGGCGACAATGCTGGGCTGGGTGGTCTTCGGTGAAAGCATCGATCCCTTTGTCGTGCTTGGCGGCATCGTCATCGTGTCATCGGTCACGGCACTGACCATTCGCGAAGCCATGTTGAAGCGGCGTCGCGTCACACATTTGGAGCACTAGTCTGGGAGGACGCAGAATGATTGATCTCTACACTTGGACGACGCCGAACGGGCGCAAAGTGTCTATCGCGCTGGAAGAGATGGGAGTTCCCTATGAGGCTCACAGCATCGACATCGGCAAGGATGATCAGTTCGCACCAGACTTCCTGAAGATCTCACCAAACAACAAAATTCCTGCTGTCGTGGATCGCGACACCGGATTTTCACTGATGGAATCCGGGGCCATTCTCATGTGGCTGGCAGAGCGTGAAGGCAAGTTCATGCCGGATGCACACCGTTGGCAGGTGGTCGAATGGCTGATGTGGCAAATGGGCGGCGCAGGTCCGATGCTGGGTCAAGCGCACCACTTCCTCAGGTTCAACCCGGACAAAAGCGAATATGCGTCAAAGCGATATGGCGCAGAAGCCGCGCGCCTTTATGGTGTCTTGGATCGACGACTTACCGACCGGGAATTCGTCGCCGAAGACTACTCCATTGCGGACATGGCGATTTGGCCATGGATCAGCAGGTTTGAGTGGCAAGAGATTGACATGAAAGACTTTCCGAACGTGCGCGAGTGGTATGTGAAGATCGCCGAACGACCAGCTGTGCAGCGCGGCTACCATGTGCCGAAGGCCGCGGGCGATATTCCAATGCCCTGAAACGGCCCTGTGTCACCGTCGCCACAGCGCGCCGAAGGCATCGGCAAAGTTCCTCTTATTTTCGGTGGGATTTTATCCATCGCCCCGTTTTCGCCGTTTTTCTGATGTTGAACGCTCACCAAATAGTGAGGAGCGTTTGGCATGAGTGGCGCAATGTCCGATGGCCGCAATGAGGCATTTCAAGACCGATTGAAGCGTATCCAGGAGGCTCGCGCGTCAGAAGTCGCGGACATGCTGGATGATGACGGTAACCCAATTCCAGACCGCACGGAGATTTCGCCGCTGCCGGACTGGAAGCAAAACATCAAGCATCCTGCCGCCATCATCGCGGCTGCCTTGGTTGGCATGATTTCGGTGTTCATCGCCCGTTTTGCCCGGTTCCACCTGTCTGGTGGTTCGCTGGCCGGGGGTGAATCGGCAGACATCACAATGCTGATCGATGGTGGTCTGGCCGCCGTCCTGAGCTTTACCTTGTTCACAATGATGAAGTTCGAAGGGGCAGAATTCAAAGCCGCGCAAACCTTCGGGATCGCCGCAATGGTCTGCATCATGCACAACTTTGTTCATGCAGCGCCGAAAGCGTTCAACATGGTCTTCTCGCCGAACTGGACGGAAGAAGTCATCGCCGGGACAGAACCCGCTTCGATCCTGTTCCGCGGTGTGTCTTTCGTCGTGTTCCCGGAAGAAGAAGTTGAGGAAGAAAAGAAGATGCCGACGATCAGAAGGCTCTGATTGAAGTCATCACCGTCAAAGAAGGGCGCCTCACACGAGGCGCCTTTTCTTTTGCGATGCCGCGCCTGATAGTGGCTTTCGTAAATGAAAGGGCGGGGCTGGCAGTGGACGTTCGCGGCATTCTTTTCGACAAGGACGGTACGCTGTTTGACTTTCAATCCACGTGGTCATCGTGGGCAGAAAAGGTCATAGCGGCGCATGGCCGCGCCGATCCGGACCGCGAAGCACTGATTGCCGAAGCGATTGGTTTTGATGTTGTCGCGCGCGCCTTCCTGCCCGAAAGCATTGTCATCGCAAGCCCTTTCGATGTGACCGCGCATGCCGTGCACACTGTGGTTGGTGGTGATCGCGACCTTCTTCTGTCGGATCTGGATGCACTTGCCCGGTCGACACCGCAGGCTGAAGTTGCCGGACTACAGGCAACATTGGCGCACCTCGCCAAAGACTACGCGCTTGGCGTCGCCACAAATGACAGCGAAGGTTCGACCATGACACACCTGCGGGATGCGGGAGTGGTCGGTCACTTCAGCTTCATCGCCGGGTCCGACAGTGGCTACGGCTCGAAGCCAGCGCCGGGCCAGTTGCTGGGCTTTGCCGAGGCAACGGGCCTTCCGCCGGAATCGATCCTGATGGTGGGCGACAGCACCCATGATCTCGAGGCAGCCAGCGCCGCTGGCATGCGGCGTGTCGCCGTCCTGACCGGTGTCGCGTCCAGCGATGACCTCCGGCCGCACTCAGACGTCGTATTGCCCGACATCACGCATCTTGCGCGATGGATTGCGCAGACTGCGTCACCCTAAAACGACATTTCCCGTCGCAAGCAGCGCATCCTTTCCCTCGTTCTCGGCGATCATGACTGAAACGACGGGAGATACGACATGGACACGCCAACGCGCCGACGCCGGTCAGGCGGCAGAGCGGGAAACACCCGACGCTCCAGCCCAGACGTCATTCAACAGATGCCATGGCGTATACCGGTCAATATCGACCGCCCGACAGAGCCGCTGGACGAAGAAGGAGTGGCCGCGATTCACGACGGCGCGATGCGCATCCTCGAAGAAATCGGGATCACGTTTCTGAATGAAGAAGCGTTGGAGCTGTTTCGGCAGGCGGGTGTGAACGTCTCTGGTGAAACGGTGCGCATGGACCGTGATTTTGTGATGGAAATGGTCGCGAAAGCGCCGTCTGAATTCACGATCACGCCCAGAAACCCTGACCGCGTCCTTCCCATTGGCGGCAAGCACATCCTTTTCGGCAATGTGTCTTCGCCGCCGAACTACTTCGATTTGGCGATTGGCAAGAAGGTGCCGGGCACCCGGGAGCAATGTCGCGATCTTCTGAAGCTGACTCAGTATTTCAACTGCATCCACTTTGCTGGCGGCTATCCGGTAGAGCCTGTGGATCTGCATGCAAGTGTCCGTCATCTCGACGTTTTGTATGACAAGCTGACGATCTCGGACAAAGTCATGCACGCCTACTCTCTTGGGAAAGAGCGTGTCGAAGACGTGATGGAGATGGTGCGGATCGGCGGTGGGCTGACCGAAGAAGAGTTCCAGGCCACGCCACGGATGTACACCAACATCAACTCCACCTCGCCGCTGAAACACGACCAACCGATGATTGACGGATGCTTGCGCTGTGTTCGGCGCGGGCAAGCTGTTGTCGTGACGCCATTCACATTGGCTGGCGCTATGGCACCCGTCACCATGTCGGGCGCGGTGGCACAATCCATGGCCGAGGCGCTTTCCGCGATCGCGCTGTTCCAATGGGTTGCCCCCGGCTCGCCCTGCGTTGTCGGCACGTTCACGTCGAACGTCGACATGAAATCGGGCGCGCCGGCTTTTGGGACGCCAGAATATATGCGCGCGACGCAGATGACCGGCCAGATGACGCGGCATTACGGATTGCCTCTGCGGTCGTCTGGTTCATGCGCCGCAAATGTCCCGGATGGTCAGGCGATGTGGGAAACGACGGCGTCGCTTTGGGCAGCGGTCCAGTCCGGCACGAACATGGTCTATCACGCAGCCGGCTGGCTTGAGGGCGGTCTGATCGCAAGCCCGGAGAAGTTCGTCATGGACTGCGAGGTGCTGAGCCAGATCCAGCGCTACATGGAGCCTGAGGTCATCGCGACGACGCCAGATGACATTGCGGTTGAAGCCATTCGCGAGGTGGGCGATACGGGCCACTTCTTCGGCATCGAGCACACGCAAGAACGCTATGAGACTGCGTTTTATCAGCCGTTCCTGTCGGACTGGACCAACTACGAAGGCTGGGAAGTGGCCGGTGGCATATGGACGGCCGAGCGCGCCCACCACATGGCCAAGGCGATCATCGAGAGTTTCGAGGAGCCCGCGATGGATCCCGCCATTCGCGAAGAACTGGCGGCATTTGTTGCGCGCAGGAAGGAAGAAGGCGGCGCGCCGACTGATTTTTAAGGGTCGCCAGCACCAGCAATAAACCCACGGACCGCCCAATTTCCGCCGGATTTGTCGGACAATGCTTGTATCGAGGCGTCACTGACGACGCACAGGAAACGAGCAGCGATGGTTGGGGCCGCGACAGAACCTTCAGCACCAGTTCCATTTGGAACGACAGCGCACCGCGTGACGGTGTCCATTGTCGTGCCAGTCCTGAATGAGCAGAACGGCGTCGCACCATTTCTCGATGAAATCCAGTTGGTTACGGCCCCTTTGCAGCCGGGCGTCACCACAGAGGTCGTGTTCGTCAATGACGGGTCCACGGATGCAACCGAACTCGCCATCCTGACAGAAGCTGACCGTCGAGAGATGACCATTCGCCTGGTCAATCTTAGCCGGAATTTCGGGAAAGACGCTGCTCTTGCCGCAGGCCTTGCAGAGGCCAAGGGCGATGCCGTGATCCCGATGGATGTCGATCTGCAGGATGACCCTTCGATCCTGCCGCAGATGATCCACAAGTGGCGCGGTGGCGCGAAAGTGGTCAACGCCCGCCGCATTGACCGGTCCAGCGATGGGCTTCTCAAGCGCGCCAGTGCGGGCGCATTCTACAAGATTTTCAACGCATTGGCGGACCAACCTATACCTGCCAATGTAGGCGATTTTCGCTTGCTCGACCGTCAGGTCGTCGACGTTCTGACGGACATTGGCGAACGCGCACGGTTCAACAAGGCCCTGTTCTCTTGGGTTGGGTTCCAAACCGAAGAAGTCACTTTTGAGCGGGCCGAGCGTCGCTCTGGCCGGACCAAATGGGGTTGGTGGAAGCTCTGGAATTTCGCCCTGGATGGCATCTTCACATCGTCCACCAAGCCTTTGAGAATTTGGAGCTATTGCGGATTGATCATGGCGCTGATGGCGTTCCTCTACGCCGCGTTTATTCTCCTCCATGTCCTCGTGATGGGGCGCGACACGCCGGGCTATGCCTCGACTGCGATCCTGATCCTGTTCTTTGGTGGCGTGAACCTGATCGCATTGGGGATCATCGGCGAATATGTCGGTCGAATTTACGCCGAAGTTCGCGCGCGTCCGCTCTATGTGATCCGTTCCGTCATCGGGGATGACGACTGATGGATCGCGCAGTTTACGATCGGATGTGGGCGCAGGAGGAGGACCATTGGTGGTTCTCGGGCAGACGCGCCATCATCTCTGAAATCGTGCGCCGTTTTGGACATCTGCCGGACCGTCCGCGCCTTCTGGAGGCCGGCTGTGGTTCCGGCGGAAACCTCGCGGTTCTGTCGCAGTTCGGTGCCCTCGATGCCTTTGAGTTTGACGCCGAAGCCGGGCAACGCGCGGCAGAACGGTCGGGGCTGGAAATTCCATTTGGGGCGTTGCCGGACGCCGTGCCTTTTGATGGAACACGCTACGATTTGATCGGGTTGTTCGATGTTCTTGAACATATCGAGGATGACGAAGCTGCCTTGCGCGCCTTGAAGGATCGGCTGAATGGATCGGGTCGGATTGTCGTGACTGTGCCGGCGTTTCAATGGCTCTGGTCACAGCACGATGTCCGCCACCACCACTTCCGCCGCTACAGCAAGGCGCGGATGGCGCGCGTCGCTGAACGGGCCGGACTTCAGGTCGAACGTGCCTTCTACTTCAACACGCTCTTGTTTCCTGTTGCTGTCGCAACGCGCGCTATGAAGGCGGTCACGCGTTCGGATGCACCGGACGACGTGACACCATCTCCGGCAGTGAATGCGGCGCTGACACGGATATTCGGCTTTGAGCGCCACATCGTCGGGCGACTTCCGATGCCGGTTGGCCTGTCGCTTGGCGCCGTGCTGACCCGATGACCGAGATCTTGCGCTTTGCAGGGGTCGGTGGCGTCGCAACCCTTTGCCATCTGATCGCAGCATTCGCGGCGTTCTATGCCTTTGGCGCCCCGCCACAACTGGCGAACCTCACAGGATTTCTCGCCGCTGTCGGAATTTCCTACATCGGAAATTCACGTTGGACGTTCTCGGCTGAAGGGCCGGACGCTGTTTTCCTGCCGCGGTTTCTCACGTTGTCCTTGCTAGGCTTACTGGTCAGCGCATCCGTCACTGGCGTCCTGACGGCCATTGGGCAACCTTACCTTGTCGCGCTTCTAGCCGTCGGCATCAGTGTGCCGCCGATGACATATCTGGGCGCGAAATTCTTTGTTTTCGATGACGTTGGGGAAGGGCAGGCCAGCCTCGCCTTGCCTGTCGGTCTTCTGGCAGGGCTTGGCGTCTGGATTGCGTTTTCTGGGTCACTCCTGAACCATGATACGTCGTGGTATCTGGTTGCAGCGCGGAAATGGCTT
The DNA here is from genome assembly GCA_964566835.1 of uncultured Rhodobacterales bacterium. GTDB lineage: Bacteria > Pseudomonadota > Alphaproteobacteria > Rhodobacterales > Rhodobacteraceae > CAZMKY01. The sequence goes on along the minus strand of CAZMKY010000512.1, from coordinate 647 downwards.
GCAGGGGCCGAGCTCTACGTCGACATCATCGAAGTGAACCCACCCCTCGGCTTTTACTTGGCGCTACCTGCTCTGGCGCTGGCCGAGGGGCTGGGTCTTTCAGACAGCCAAGGTCAGATCGCGCTGATGTCGCTTGTAACAGCAGGTGTAGTCAGTTGGGTGGCGGCTATCGCACATAAATCAGCCCGCCTGGACCGCACCAAGGCTGCGATCTTCGCGCTGTTGGCCGGGTTTGCCGCGACTGTGCCGTTCACCGCCCATTTCGCCCAACGCGAACACTGGCTTGTGCTGCTACTTTTGCCATGGGTGGCAAGGCTCTTGCTGACGGGCAGGGGCCTGAACGATATTCGTATCCTGCCTGCGGCTTGCGTTGCTGGCTTCGCGATTTGCCTGAAACCTTTTTTCCTCGTCTATCCCGTCGCCGCAACGGTGTTCTTCATCCTGCATGATCGGTCATTGCGCCCGATCCTCTCGGCATCGAACATTGCGATGGCCTTGATGGGCGTGAGCGTCGTGGGTGCCGTTTGGGCCCTGCACCCCGCCTACTTCCAGGTCATCATTCCCAACGCGCAGGCGGCCTACGGCGCCTATGGATTGCAAGTCTCGGACATCATCCAAAACGGGCATTTCGCGGTGGCTGCTTTGGC
>CAZMKY010000511.1:0-7831 GCA_964566835.1 uncultured Rhodobacterales bacterium | reverse complement strand
GCTGTCAGCAGACGGAGGTGTTGCAGGTTGCCTTGGCACCAGCGTCGGTCCCGCAAGGCATAATCGACAAGCGTCTGCGGAGCTTCCTCGTAACTTCCGGCATCTTGCGGCAGAAACCGAACGCTCCAACCTGCGCGCCGTAGCATTCCGGCTTCGATGAAGTCATGGCTGAGGATCAGATCCTCGCGCCCGCCGCGACCTTTCAAGTAAGGCAGCCGCGCACTTTCCGCGAAGGCGGACGTGCGGATGATCGCGTTGTGGCCCCAATAATTCCCTTCGCGCAGCGACCAGACGGCAAGACCTTCTGCCAGAAGCCAGCCATAGACTGCGTTCGAGAACTGCTGCATCCGTCCAAATAGCGTTTCGGCACCGATCAGGCGTGGAAAGCTCTGGATCAGGCCGGCGTCGACATCCGCCGCCATTTCCGCGACAAGGTGCGAGATGGCCTGACCGCTCATCAAGCTGTCAGCATCCAACACGACCATGGCGTCGTGCGCGCCGCCCCAATGCGTGATCCAGTCGTTCAGGTTGCCCACTTTACGATCCGTATTCTCTGATCGTCTCCGGTAGTTCACCGCAAGTCCCGGGGGACATGTGGCGTGCAAATTGGCAAAGCCACGTTCTTCCTGCAGGGCAATCAGCGGGTCCTGCGTGTCACTGAGAATGTAAAGGCTGTAGCGGTGCGGCAGGGGATCATCTGCCAGGTCCTGCAGCATGGCCCGCGCATTGCCGAAAACTGCGGCTGGTGTCTCGTTATAGATCGGGATTAGCAGCGCCACGTCCTGCGGTGGGCCTGCCAGCGGTGCGCGCGGCACCACCCGACCCCGCGTCAGCAGTCTGCGGATCAGTCCCAGTCCAACTGTTGTCACCGAGAGTGAAACCCAAATGAATGTCAGTGCCACAAGGACAATGACGGTGCCTTCAAGCGCCGTCACACCGCCACTGCCGAACCAGTCGGTGATGCCTGCGATCAAAGATGTGGTCAGGGCAAAAGCCGGAACGAAAGCACCAAGACGCCAAAGACGATCCGCCAGTCTGACGGGACGGGACCGGCGCGGCGTTGGGCGCGCGCGGAAATCCTGCTCTGCCATTGGGCGGCCGGCTTCGGGCGGCATGAAAGACTGCGCGTATCCCGTCACGCCGTCCACCGATAAAGCCAGGTTTCCGACAGGGCTTGCCCGTTCAGGCGAAGCTGCGCCCGGAACTCGATCAGCTTGGCATCGCCGGGCTCGAACTTGAAGGCCAGTCTCGGACCGCCAGTCTCGGGATTGCGTTGCAGGACGCCGCCTGAGACCTCACCGCGATTGCCCCGAACGAGATGCGTGATCTCGGACAGATCCTCGGGAACTTCCGGCCCATTCGCAAAATCGATGGCGACGATGATACCGCTGGAAAACGCATTGCCGATTGCGGTGTTCAGAACCTTCAAGCCACGTCCATAGTCGCTGTCATCGCCCCAAGTCAGGTCGTAACTGAAGCGATGTTCGCTGCCGGCCTTGAGCGGCTCGGCAGGGCGCCAATACGATACGATGTTGTCGTAGATTTCCTTGTCAGTCGGAATCTCGACAAGTGTGACGGCGCCCGGCCCCCAGTCTTCCAACGGCGCGATCCACAAGCCCGGTCGACGGTGATACAGCGCTTCGAGGTCGGCGAAGTCGCTGAAGTTCCGCGCCCGCTGCATCAAGCCGAAGCCCTTCGGGCTATTGTCAATGAAAGAACTGATCTGCAAATTACGCGGATTGGCTAGCGGTCGCCAGATCGTCTCCCCCGCGCCATTTCGGATCAGGAGACCGTCCGAGTCATGAACGGCCGGTCGGAAGTCGGAAAACCGGTCGCGGTTTGTCTGATCGAATTGAAACATGGACGTAATGGGGCCAAGGCCCACATGCGTTACGTCTTCACGTGGAAACAGCGTTGCAGCCACACGCATTTTGAGGGGTTGGCCGGGCTGGATCTCGAACCGATAGGCGCCCGCAATGCTTGGACTGTCTAGAAGCGCATGAATGACGAAGGGCGTGTCCGGGCTGGTCGGCTTTTCAATCCAGAACGACTCGAATGCCGGGAACTCCTCGCCCGACGGCTCCGCCGTGTCGATGGCGAGACCTCGGGCCGACAGACCGTAGATGTCGCCTGTGCCAATCGCGCGGAAGTAGCTTGCCCCCTGAAATACGGCGAATTCCTGATAGATGCCGGGTTTCTCCAGTTCGGCACGCAGGCGGAAGCCGGAATATCCGAGGCTTTCGTCGAGGGGAAGTTTAGGAAACTTGTCCGTCTTGTCGAAAACGTCGAGATCAAAGATTAGAGGCGCGGCCGTGCCGTCTTCAACGACGTAGATCTGGATCGGCTCCGGGAAGTAGAGACCCGGGGCAAAGACGTCCATCCGAAGGGGGGTTTCTGCTTCACCTTCCCAAAGTGCGTTTCGACCATCGAACCAGATCGAGCGATAGTCGTCGTAGCTGATATTGGTCCAAGCCTCGGGGATGCGAGGCCGTGCCATGTAGCGGCTCTCGGCCCGCGCCTTTGCGATTTTCGCGACATGGGCAAATCCGTCAAACGCGCGCTTCCGTCCCGTCGCAAGACCAGGTTCGCCGGACGTCGTCTGACCAAAGGCGGGGGCCGCGGCGAGCGCCAGAAGGGATGTCAAAACCTCGCGCCGCAGCATCAATTCGCCCCCGTTTTGCGCTTGGCGCGCCAGGGTTGCGATTTGAACCATGCGACGCCGTAGGCAATTGCGATGATCAAGGCAAATCCGCCGAGGTTCACAAGCGTCATCGTCAGATGCGACTTGCCGATCTGGTCGAAGGCCACACCCAGAAGACGGGCAAGGAACATGGACGAGATGAAAATCGCAAGGGACTGCTGCCCGACCTTCATGATCGCGGCCAGAAGCGCACCCCAAACGCGCGCAACAAGGCCGTTGCCGTCCGGGGGAAGAATCCGGCTGCCCTTGGGCCCGACTAGGACCCAAGCCACATAAGCTGTGGCCAGGAAGTGGACATAGCGCAGAATGCCGAAGTCGGATTTGGTGATCAGGAAGCGATATTCGCTCCGCCATTCCTTGAAGACCGGGAACTCGTTGTAGACCCTGAAATAGGCAAAGGGGATCGTCAGAAGGATGATCGCAACGGCGGTCCAGAAGAGTCTCTTGTCGACCGGTGGAGCAGGGATCAGTCCCGCCATAAGCGCGAAGCCGGTGAAAAAGACCAGCTGCCAGCCCAAAGGGTTGAAAAACCACTGCCGCTCCGACCACGGCTCGGCCGGAAAGTTGATGTCACCGACATTCGCAGCCAGCCAGACCGTGATCGAGGCCAGGATCATCAGGCCCACGTGGATCCGCGCCAGCCAGATCATCACCGGCATCATCGCAAGGATCACAAGATACATCGGCAAAATGTCGAAATAATTCGGCACGTAGGTCAGGGTCAGCAACCCCACAAGCTGCGGCTGCGGGTTCTTGAAGAACGGATAAAGGTTCAGCTGACCTACATAGTCCCGGCCATCCGGGAACATCGTGTTCAGAACGACCATCGTCGCCGCGATGGCGATGAACAGCCCGATATGCGCCCAGTAGACCTGCCACACACGATACGCCACGCGGGCAGAACCCATTCCCATGCCCTGTTCACGGAAGACGCGCCCGAAAGCGATGGCCGACGCCATGCCGGAACAGAAGACAAATGTTTCTGTCGCGTCGGAAAATCCGAACCGCGCCGGGATCCACAAGGTCAGCCAATTGCCCGGGACATGCGCAACCAGAATGATAAACATTGCGATTCCACGAAAGAAATCCAGCCGCGGATCGCGGACGCCTGCCACCGGGTGAGGCGGCACGTTGACTTGGGTCTTCGGTGTGGGCGCTTGCACACTCATGGGATCAGCGAAACTCATGCCAGATTACTCGGCTGCCACCATCTGGTTGATTTCACGCGCCTCTGCAATCGTTCTGAGCCGTGATGCCGCGAACGTGTCCGTGGCCCCTTTGCGCAGATTTACGCGCGAAACGATCAATTGCTCGGCAGCCTCCAGTCGCCCGGCGCGCAAGGCGGCGTCGATGGTGACACGTTCAAAAACATCGCGCTGGGCGTGGCTTCCGCCCATGTCCTGAAAGCGCGGCTGTGCCGAAGACAGATGCTGATAGGCAAGGTCGTAACGTCCCTCTCCAAAGTACGCGAGACCCGACGCGGCAAGCCTGCCGGGGTCGTCCATCACGGCGGCCATGTCACTTGTGCCATGCGCATCGCGCGCCACGCGCGCAACCAGTCGCGTTGCTGCATCCGTGCGGTTGTCGCCCGCCAAGGCCAACATGTAGTGAAGGTCGGCGAATACGAGGCAGCCGTCATCGCTGCGGCTTTCTGCAAGGTCAGCCAACTCGCCCCAGCGCTGGCCGACATCGATGCCGTCCAGTTCCAACCGTGTCAGAAGCGAACTGGCGTTCGAGAAGTCACGGTAGTCGTCTGTTTTTTCATGGCGGATGCAGGTGTCATAGAGGCCCAGCACCAGATCATACTCGCCGCGATCTAAGTGCAGAAGCGCCTTGTGCCACCAGACGTGGAAGCGGAAATTGTTGCAGTGATCCCAAGCAGCGGTGTTGTTTTCGATCAGATCAATGCCCTGATCAGGCCGATGCGTCATGTCGTATACATGCGCCACCGCATGCATGCCCCAGGCGTCATCTCCGGCGGAGCGCAAAGCGCGCAGGCCCGCCGCTTCTGCCGCCTGATAGTCGCCGGTTTCCTCCAGAGCGAAAGCGTAACACCCATGGGCGTATCCGTTCAGGACATGGCTGTCGTCATGCGCGCCGATCACGCGCTCTATCGAACGGCGCATGCCACGGCTGTCGCCAAGGATGAACCGGATCGCGTGGCTGACCTTCATCGAAAAAGTGTCAGCCGGGTTCAGTCGCAGCGCTGCTTCCATGCATCCGATGGCGGCTGACGGTTTTCCTTTCAGCCATGCCTCGGCCGCATCGACCCAGAGGCGCTCCCGTTTGGTCGCACCGCCTGCCGCCAAGGCCTGTCTTGCTGCGCGGGCAGCGTCACGCGCAACATCCACAAGTTCGCGCCGTCCCATCATCATCGAGAAAAGCGACTTCGCAGCATGGGCCATCGCAAAGCCGGGCTCGCGTTCCAAGACCCGCCCAAGATGCACCGGAGCTTCTGTGCCATGGGCCAAGAAAGCCCGGATCAACGCATCCCACTCTTTAACAGTCTCGGCTTCGCTCAAGCTGACCTGAGACTGGCAAACATCTACAAACATGCGATTTCCTTTGGCTGAGCAACGCGCTTACCAATCACTTAACGAAGGGCGTGCCTCGGGCCACATCACGTCCGCGTATGTTCTCGATTACGTGATCGGATCGCGAGGTTTCGTGATTTTTTCCGGCCTGAAGCCGCCGATTTCCCGGCAGGGCATCGGCGGCGCGTGACCGACTGCTTAAATTTGAGACATTGTGTTGAAACAATTGAAGCGGGCAGGGGGCCTGCCCGTTTCAGAAGAGGCCGTCATAGGCCTTTCGGTCAATCTCGGCCGCAATCAAGGTAAACGTGTCCGACGTCTTGGCGGCTTCAAGTGCCTCGCGGAGTTCGTCTTCGGAGCGCACCGTGTGTCCCGCGCCGCCAAAGCCACGCGCGATGGCCGCAAAGTCGGCATGCGCAAAGTCCACGCCGCGGTTCGTCATCTGGCGCTGACGTTGCTTCAATTCGATCAAGGCAAGGCTGGCATCGACAAGCACGACAAAGATGGTCTTCAATCCCAGCTCCGCCGCGGTCGAAAGCTCGCCTGCCACCATCAGAAGGCCTGCATCGCCGGAAAACGAAACGACGGTACGCTCGGGTTCGACGATCTGGGCGCCCATCGCCAAAGGAACAGCGCAGCCCATGGTGCAAAGACCGGAAGATTGGGTCAGAGCGCGTGGGAAGGTGCAGGTCCACATCTGGGACAGAAGAATGCGGTGCGCCCCGCTGTCCGCAGTGGCCAAGGTGTCGTCTGGCAAGACGTCGCGGCAGGTTTCAAACACCTTCGCCGGACCCCAGTCAGATTTGGGAGAGAACAGGTCTCTCAAAGCTTGCCGCGCGACCGCAGGTTGTCCGTCTGCCCATGTCGACGCCGACGGCGTGTCAGGACAGAGCGCGGTCAGCGTCGCCCCAACATGGCCGATGAAGTTCAGGCTGGCATGATGCATGTAGTGGTGGTTCGGCACAGAGCTGACGTCGATGACCGTTTGGCGGGATGGATCCCATGGGTTTTGCCAACCAACACGCATCTCGATCGGGTCATAACCCGCGGACAAGATGACGTCTGCCTCTGCAATCAACGGCATCAGGATCTCGTCCGCCTTTGGTGAGAGGCCCGCGCCCCCGAGCGACAGCGCGTGTTCTTCCGAGACCAACCCCTTCGCCTTGTAACTTGTGATGACAGGTGCGCCCAAGGTCTCTGCCATCCGTAGAACTTCTGGACCCGCCGCATCGGCCACGGCATCGACGCCGCAAACGATCAAAGGTCGTTTTGCGTTGCGAAGCGCTGCACGTGCCGCATTCAAGTCAGGACCTTCGCTCGGGGCCATCGGGGACGCGGCTGGGCGCAGGATGCCTGCACCTGAAGCTGGCGCATCCGCGACAGAGATCGGAACATCGATGTGGACTGGTCCCTGCTGCCCTTCCGTCGCAATGCCGACCGCTTTGTCCGCTATGACATGTGCGGCACCGGCGGTCAGGGTGAAGGTCGCCTTGGTGATCGGTCGGAAGACTTGCGGCTGGTCCAGAACCTGATGCGTGTAGGTTTGGGCTGCGTCGGCATCGACGGCACCGGACAGAACAATCATTGGCACCCGGTCCTGTCGCGCATTCTCGACAACGTTGATCCCGTTCAACGCGCCCGGTCCGACCGTGCCAACCAAGATGCCCGGTGCGCCCGTGCGGTGATACGTCCCTTCGGCCATGAAGCCGGCTGCGTTTTCATGGCGAGCCAAAACAAAGGTTATGCCCGCCTTCTCCAGCGCATCAATCAGCGTGAGGACTTCACCGCCCGGCATGCCGAATGCCCAGCGGCATCCCGCGAGATAAAGCCTCTGGGCCAAGACGTCTGCGGCGCGAAGAGTAGCAGGGGCCATCTGAACGATCCTTTGTGCGGCTAGCGCATTCCCACTGCCGCGTTTCGGGGGCGGGCTCAAGACACGTCCTTGTGTGGGTCTTGTAACGCTATTCTCCGCGAGGGCCGCCTAAAGGTCTTCTTCAGCGAGGCCTTCGAGGATCTCCAGATCCTCAAGCATTCGGTCGTAGCGTTCGGATCCAAGCCGTTCGCGCAGAACGTCCTGCCGCGATAGCATATGCGGCATGGTGCGCTCGAAGATCTCCTCACCGGCCGGGGTCAGATGCAGTCTGGCGACGCGTGCGTCCGTTCGATCATGGGCGCTTCGGACCAAGTCAGCGGAAACGAGCGTCTTCAGCTTTCGGCTAAAGAGACCTTTGTCCATGTCAGAATAGACCGTCAGCTCAGAAGCGGTGCTGCCGGGGTTCCTGCCAATGAGAGACAAAATGCGCCACTGTGCCAGCGAAAGGTTGGCGTGATGCGCCAAAAGCCTGCTGACTTGCGCGTCCAAGCGCGCGTGAACGCGCGCAAGCTTGAAAGTGAGGTAGCGCGCCAGTGGCACTTGGGGTTGGGGGCCCGGGGCTCCATGGTCTTCCATCCTGCAATTTGACCGCTGGTCGGTTGATCGGTCAACGCTTTTCTGCATTTCGAACGACCGGCCGCACGACTTCGAAAAGCTTGCATGATCGCCCCCTATTGCCGTTCCTTGCAGAGAGAGAGTAGCGTCGCGCCATGACCAAGCCCT
>CAZMKY010000510.1:0-2540 GCA_964566835.1 uncultured Rhodobacterales bacterium | reverse complement strand
ATCCTTTGAGGTCACACGCACATGCCCATCGTCAGTCTCATCGCGCGCCCCGGACATCTGGACCCCGCCTTGGTCGAGAACTTGCGAAATGCATGGGGCGGCGGCACGGCCAGTTGGCTCTCCCCGGACGAGGCGGCAGAGTTTCCCTGCGCTGAACTTCCAGCGCACGCAGACGACATCGCGTCCGAGATCCGCGCGACCGGCTCTGACTTGGCCATCCTGCCGGACGGCAACCGCAAGAAGCAGCTTCTGATTGCCGACATGGATAGCACCATGATCGAGCAGGAATGCATCGACGAACTGGCCGATGTCGCCGGGATCGGGGATGCCGTGAAAGATATCACGGCGCGCGCCATGAACGGAGAGCTGGATTTCGAAGCAGCCCTGATCGAGAGGGTCGGGCTGCTGAAAGGGCTGGACGAGGCTGTGATCGACGAGGTCTATGCCAACCGCATCACGCTTGCCAAAGGGGGCCCGGTCCTCTTGGCGACCATGCGCAAGGCTGGCGCCGTGGCAGCGCTGGTTTCAGGTGGCTTCACGCAGTTCACCGACAAGGTGGCCAGCACGCTTGGATTTCACCACCACCGCGCCAATCGTCTTCTGACGGCGGCTGGGATGCTGACCGGAGAGGTTGGGCGTCCGATCTTGGGACGGGACGCAAAGATTGCGGCACTGAACGAGTACTCTGCGCCCTTCGGCGGGCCGCAATCGGCAGTTGCCGTCGGGGATGGCGCAAACGATCTGGGCATGCTGGAGGCCGCGGGCTTGGGCGTCGCGCTTCACGCCAAGCCAAGTGTTGCCGCCGCCGCCCCGCACCGGATCGACCATGGCGATCTGACCGCGCTTCTCTTCCTGCAAGGCTACGCCCGGTCTGAGTTTGCCGAATAAGCTGCGGTCTGCCCAAGCGCCCGACGGTTCAATCAGTTCAACAGATCACTGGCGGCCTTGACGTGACCGGTCAGCAGATCGCGCCGATTGCGTATGGGTTGCGCGATGAGGTTCTGTACCACTGGATCGGCAGCCTCCAAAACGCCAAGGCGCACGCAGAGCGCGGCAATGGCCGCCTCCGAGGCGCGGGTGGCCCCGTCTGCCGCCTTGACCGCGACCCCCATTCTCAGCTCTGGCAAGATGGCGATAAAGACGCCTTCGGCCCCGGTCTTCACAGCCAGCTTGCCGGGGGCGGCCCGCATCAGCGCCGTGCAGGCCCGGCCTTCGCCCGCAACCATATCGGGATGAGCCATCATCGCGTTCCGCAATCGCAAAGCAGCCCTGCCGCGCACGCCATCATCTTCCGTCAGCGCCGCAAACCGGGCCATGGACCGTCCGAACCCGCTGAGCGTCGTGGCGAAATTCGGGGCCGAACATCCATCGACGCCAAATCCGGGCGAAGCTTCGCCCGTCATATCCTCGAATGCATCCCGCACGGCGCGCTGAACGGGATGGTCCGCTTCAATATACTCAGGGCCCGCGCCGAGATGCCGGGTCAGCGTCAGGAACCCTGCATGCTTGCCGGAACAGTTGTTGTGCACCTGGCACGGCGAATGACCTTCCCGGATCATTTCATCGCGGTACGCCAGATCGCGCGAGACTTCCGGGCCGCAGCGGAACGCATCGTCATCAAGTCCAAGCGCGTGCAACCACGCGTTCACCGCAGTCACATGCGATTTTGCACCTTGATGCGACGCGCAGGCCAGGGCGAGTTCGCGAGGTCCCAGGTCCTTCGCCGCACCGCTTTCGACCAAGGGCAGGGCCTGCAGCATCTTGGCGGAGGATCGTGGCAGGATCACCTGATCGGGATTGCCCCAGGCTTCGACGATCTGACCCCCTGCGTCGACGATGACAGCATGTCCGAGGTGAATGGATTCAAGGAAATCGCCGCGGTGGACTTCGGCAATCGGGGCAGCATCGGGCATCGTGATCAACTCTTCTCGCCTTGGGCGCGGAAATCCGCCGCAGGGTCTTTCATTCGCCTGCCCGGATACGCTATTCCTGTGCCAACGGTAAAGGGCGGCGCGCGTGAACGGGACAAGAGAGACCGGCGCGGCGACCAAAAGGAATAGAGCAGCGGAAGGGCGGTCCATGTCACGTCTGACGATTTCGATTATTGCTACACTACTGGCCTCCACGGCAGCCAGCGCACAGGAAGAAACCAACCGTGTCGCAGCCGACACCGATTGGTCCGTGTTCGAAGGTCAGGACCCGCGCGAATGCTGGGCCGTGACGGCCCCGAAAGAAACGGTCAACACGCGCGATGGCAGCGTGGTTCAGGTTCGCCGCGGTGACATCCTCTTGTTTGTCACCTACCGGCCGGAACAAAGCATCGTGGGTGAAGTCAGCTTTACGGGCGGCTATCCTTTCGCAGAAGGCTCCACCGTATCGATGGAGATTGCCGGAACCACGTTCGAGCTGTTCACCGAAGGTGAATACGCGTGGCCTGCAACGCCGGAAGATGACCGCAAGATCGTGACGGCGATGAAGCGTGGCGCCAATGCGGTTCTGACAGCACGCTCGTCACGCGGGACCCAGACGAAAGACACCTT
>CAZMKY010000509.1:0-25490 GCA_964566835.1 uncultured Rhodobacterales bacterium | reverse complement strand
GGAGCTTTGCCGTTCCTCGCAGACCTTCTGCCGGAAAACGGGATCGACATTGAGACCACGCAGATCCTCGGCCTTCAACGACTGGACGTACCGTCATCGGCTTTGTCGCTGAAAGGCCTTCAGGGGGCATGGTTTACCGTGCCGAGCCCGGTTCGCTCTGCCCAGTTCTCGCAGCGCTATGCCGCCGTCTATGGTAGCTCGCCCAGCGCGATTTCGAGCTTGGCCTATGATGGCGTGGCCGCGATTGGTGCGTTGATCCAGCAAGGTCGCCCAGACGCGTTGACGACGGCAGGGCTGACGCAAGGGGCTGGCTTCAACGGCGCCTATGGCCCCTTCCGCCTGTTCCCGAACGGCACGAATGAACGCAGCCTTGCGGTGGCCGAAGTGCAAGACAATCGCGTCGTTGTCATCGACGCGGCACCAGTGGGTTTTGGCGGCGTTGGCTTCTGACACATCAGTCCTAGCACCGGAGGCCGAGGCCTCTGGCACAATTTTTGACAGCGCGGCCGTTGAGGCCGCGCTTGCTGATTCTTTGCGCGATGCCGACGACGACAAGGCTGTGCGCGCCGCCGTAGTCGCGATCCTGAAAAACGCGATCCGCGACGGCCGGGCAGAGATTGCACGTCGTCTGGACAGCGACCCGATGGCCGCACGCGAGGCCGCGCGGTCTTATTCAGACCTGACGGATCACGTCATTCGGACGGTCTTTGAAGTTGCCAGAACCCGGCTGCACCCGCGACATAACCCGACAGAAGGCGAACGCTTCGCCATTCTGGCCGTCGGCGGCTATGGACGGGGCGAGATGGCGCCGTTTTCCGACGTCGATCTCTTGTTCCTGAGCCCCTACAAGATCACCCCTTGGGCCGAGAGTGTGATTGAAAGCATGCTCTATATCTTCTGGGATCTGCACCTGAAGGTTGGACATGCCTCGCGGACGATCCGTGATTGTCTGAAGCTTGGCCGGGAAGACTACACCATCCGGACCTCGCTTCTGGAGAACCGGTTTCTGGCCGGAGAAGAGGACGTTGCAGAGGTCCTGAACGAGAAGCTTAGAAGCGATCTCTTCGATGGCAGTGCGTCTGACTACATCGAGGCGAAACTTGTCGAGCGGTCGGATCGCCACAAGCGGCAGGGTGGCCAGCGCTACATGGTGGAGCCCAATGTCAAAGAAGGTAAAGGCGGGCTGCGCGACCTTCAGACGTTGTTCTGGATTTCGAAGTACATTCACGCGGTCGACGACACGGCGGAGCTGGTTGCGCGCGGCGTGTTCCGCGCCGAAGAGTATGACCGCTTCCTTGCCGCCGAGAGCTTCCTGTTCGCCGTTCGCTGCCAGCTTCATCTGATAGCCGGGCGGGCGATGGATCAGTTGACCTTCGACATGCAGGTCGAGGTGGCGGACCGTCTTGGATACAGCGACCACGGCGGGCGCCGGGGCGTTGAGCATTTCATGCAGGACTATTTCCGTCACGCGACCCAAGTGGGTGAACTGACGCGGATCTTCCTGACATCATTGGAAGCCAGCCACGTCAAACGCGCGCCCGATCTAGTCACGTTTTTCCGACGCAGACGGCGTATGAAGCCCGGCTACGAGATCCAGCAAAACCGGCTGACCTACAAGAACGAAAAGGCGTTCCTGAAAGACAAGCTGAACCTTCTGAAGATTTTTGAAGAGGCGCTCCGGACGGGGTATCTGCTGCATCCCAATGCGATGCGCACGATCGCTGCAAATCTGGATCTGATCGACGACGAGTTGCGGAATTCGCCGGAAGCCATCCGGATTTTCCTCGACCTGATGCTGAAGCATGGCAACCCGGAACGGGCGCTCCGACGGATGAACGAGCTTGGCGTGCTGGCAGCTTTCCTGCCGGAATTCGCCCCTGTCGTGGCGATGATGCAGTTCAACATGTATCACAGCTACACCGTCGACGAGCATACGATCCAATGCATCTCGACCTTGGCGCAGATCGAACGCGAGGAGCTTCAAGAAGAACTGCCCGTGGCCAGCGGCATCCTGAAGGCAGGCGTCAATCGCAAGGTTCTTTACGTGGCACTGCTTCTGCACGACATCGGCAAGGGCCGCCCAGAGGATCATTCGGTTCTAGGCGCGCAGATTGCCCGTAAGGTCGCGCCCAGGCTTGGCCTGAACCGCGATGATGCTGAGACGGTCGAGTGGCTGGTCCGCTATCATCTTTTGATGTCCGACATGGCGCAGAAGCGCGACCTGAGCGAGCCGCGCACCATCCTGGACTTCGCCAAAGCCGTGAAGACGAAGAAACGTCTGGATCTGCTGACCGTCCTGACCGTCTGCGATATCCGCGGGGTCGGGCCCGGTGTCTGGAACAATTGGAAAGCACAGCTTCTGCGCGCGCTGCACCGGGAAACGGCAACTGCCTTGGAGCACGGATTGGAAGCGGTCAATCGCGGATCGCGCGAAGCGGAGGCCAAGAAGGCGCTCCGTGCCGCCCTTCAGGAGTGGCCCAAAAAGGATCTTCGAAGCGAGACGTCACGCCACTACGGCCCATATTGGCAGGGGCTTTCAACCGAAACGCATGTTGTGTTCGCCGATCTCCTCCGGGGCATTCAGGATGATGAAATCCGGATGGACCTGAAGCCTGATCTGGACCGGGATGCAACGCGCATCGCCTTCGCCTTGGCCGATCACCCTGGCATCTTTGCGCGTCTGGCCGGGGCCTTGGCGCTGGTGGGCGCCAATGTTGTTGATGCTCGGACCTATACCTCGTCCGATGGATATGCGACGGCGGCCTTCTGGGTTCAGGACGCGGATGGTGCGCCTTATGACGCTGCGCGCTTGCCGCGGCTTCGGGGGATGATCGAAAAGACACTGGCCGGTGAAGTCCTGCCGCGGAAATCCTTGGTGCCGCGTGACAAGATGAAGAAGCGCGAGAAAGCCTTCCGCGTGCCGACATCGATCACCTTCGACAATGAAGGGTCCGGAATCTACACGATCATCGAAGTCGATACGCGTGATCGCCCCGGCCTTTTGTACGACCTGGCCCGGACCTTGTCGGAATCGAACGTCTACATCGCCTCTGCGGTCATCGCGACCTATGGCGAACAGGTCGTCGATACATTCTACGTCAAGGACATGTTCGGTCTGAAGTTCCACTCCGAGGGCAAGCAGAAAACGCTCGAAAAGCGTCTCCGCGAGGCCATTGTCGCAGGCGCAGAGCGGGCGCGGGACGGATAGCACCCTTGCCAGACGAGGTCTTGCCGCTCAAGAAGGGCATTGAGGCAAGAGAAACACATGGCACGACCCATTCGGCTCATATCCGGGTTTCTGACGGTCGGCGTCTGGACGATGGCCAGCCGCGTCCTTGGATTTGTCCGCGATATCCTGATCGCGGCATGGCTTGGCTCTGGCCCGGTCGCACAGGCCTTCTTCGTGGCCTTTGCCCTACCGAACATGTTTCGCCGCTTCTTCGCCGAAGGCGCATTCAACATGGCCTTTGTGCCGATGTTCTCGAAGAAGCTGGAAAGCGGCGATGCGCCGGAGGCCTTTGCGCGCGACGCCTTCGCAGGTCTGGCCAGTTTACTGATCCTGATCACGCTGATCGCGACGATTTTCATGCCTTGGCTGGTGCTGGCGATGGCGTCGGGCTTTCTGGGCGACGCGCGTTTTGACATTGCCGTCACCTTTGGACGGATCGCCTTTGGCTACATCTTCTTCATTTCGCTGGCTGCACTGCTGTCCGGCGTCCTGAACGCAGCCGGGCGTTTTGCGGTCGCGGCGGCCGCCCCTGTATTGCTGAACATCATCTTGATCAGCGCGCTGTTTCTGGCCGAGAGCGGTGCGGTCTCAACCGTCACGGTCAGTGCGGCCCTTGGCGAAACGGGCGCGCATCATGGCACGCTGATCACCTACGGCGTCTTGCTGGCAGGACTGGCGCAATTCGTGATGCTCTGGATCGCGGCCAAGCGTGCTGGTTTTGACCTGAGACCAAAGCGCCCTGTCTGGACGCCGGATCTGAAGCGGCTCCTGATCATCGCAGCACCAGCGGCGCTGGCGGGCGGCGTGGTGCAGATCAACCTGCTGGTGGGACGGCAGGTCGCAAGCTTCTTCGATGGTGCGATTGCGTGGCTGAATTGGGCCGACCGGTTGTACCAGCTGCCGCTTGGCGTTGTTGGCATCGCCATTGGTGTTGTCCTTTTGCCCGAACTGTCGCGTCGGTTGTCGGCGGAAGATACCGCAGGGGGCCGCGACGCTTTCAACCGCGCAGCGGAGTTCTCGCTCGCGCTTTGTGTTCCGGCGGCGGTGGCATTGGTTGTTGTGCCCTTGCCTATCGTGTCCGTCCTTTACGAGCGTGGGGCCTTCACGGCCGACGATGCGGCGGCAACAGCGCTTGCGACGGCGATCTACGCGCTCGGCTTGCCAGCATTTGTGCTGCAGAAGGTCTTTCAGCCGCTCTTTTTCGCCAGAGAGGATACCAAGCGTCCGTTCTACTATGCGCTGGTCGCGATGGTGGTGAATGCGGCGATTGCCATTGGTCTGGCACCCGGCATCGGCTTTGTCGCGGCCGCCATTGGCACGACCGTTGCCGGCTGGGCCATGCTGGCCTGTCTGTGGATCGGCGCGCGCGATATGGGGGACGCGGCCGCGTTCGATGACCGCTTCCGGCGGCGCATCTGGCGGCTTGTCCTTGCGGCCTTCATCATGGGTCTGGCACTTTGGGTCCTGCAGTTCGTCCTAAGCCCGCTTCTGGAAACGGCGGGCTGGCGCTATCTGGGGCTTCTCTTGCTGGTCGCACTTGGCATGGCGACGTATGCGCTGGCCGGTTTGCGTCTGGGGGCTTTCAGTGTGGCGGAACTGAAAGGCGCTGTGCGGCGCGGCTAGCGCTGTTTCAGCCTGTCCAGCAAACGCCGGAAGCCGCCCGGCGCAACAAGTGGCGCGATCAAGAAGCCCATTGCGAAGCCCGACAGATCAGCCAGCCAATCCATGCTGCCCGAGATCAGCGCAAAGACCAGTTGAATGCCCAGAAGAAAGCCGATGAGCGTGAAGGCGCGCGCCTGGCCCTGCCCCGTTGCCGTGGCATGGGTCCACAGGAGGAACGTGTACGTCCCAATCAGGCCATAGACGGCGGGATAGCCACCGATCAGTGGCACATTCGATTGCGACACCGCGCCATAGACCAGTGCCCCGAAGATCGCAGACGCAAAGAAGGTGATCACGACAGCCCAATTGCCAAGCGTCTCACCCACAAGCTTGCCGAGGGCCAGCAGGAAGACGACCACCATCAGCATGTGGGTGAACCCATAGTGGACAAAGGGGTAGCTGACGAACCGTGCGAGATGTTCCAATGGCCACTGGCCGGTCTCGACCATCCAGAACAGGATTTCGGAACTGAAGGCGAAGCCGCGTTGCGCCTCAATTCGCCAACCAACTCCGGCTGCCCCACCGATATAGCCCTTGTTTGCAGCGGCCAGAACGACTTCCACCGCGAAGATGGCAAGCGCCAGCGCCACGACGACGGGCGGCAAACGATTGAACGGAGAGGCGTTTGGATCGCTGCTCATTGTCAGGGCCTTTCTTGACGGGCTTTCCCGGCAGGATTAAGCGCACGGGACGCGGAAATCCAGAACTGCAGAGGTTCACATGACCAGTTCGACGTTCACGCCCCGGGTCTTCTCGGGCATTCAGCCTTCGGGCGGCCTGACACTGGGCAACTATCTCGGCGCGCTTCGCCGCTTTGTCGACATGCAGAATGCCGGCACGCACGAGACCATTTACTGCATGGTTGACCAGCACGCGATCACGACGTGGCAGGATCCCGCGGCCCTTGCCCACAACACCCGTGAAGCGGCAGCGTTGTTCATTGCGGCGGGCATCGATCCCGAACGCTCAATCCTGTTCAACCAAAGTCAGGTGGCCGAGCACGCGCAACTGGCATGGGTCTTCAACTGTGTTGCCCGCATGGGTTGGATGGGTCGCATGACCCAGTGGAAGGACAAGGCCGGCAAGAATTCCGAGAATGCCTCGTTGGGTCTATTTGCGTATCCGGCGCTTATGGCGGCTGACATCCTGATCTATCACGCGACCCACGTGCCCGTGGGCGAAGATCAGAAACAGCACCTTGAGCTGACCCGTGACATCGCCGCCAAGTTCAACCACGACTATGGCGTCGATTTCTTCCCGATCACTGAACCGGTGATCGAAGGCCCTGCCACACGCGTTATGAGCCTTCGGGACGGCACCAAGAAGATGTCGAAGTCGGATCCGTCCGACATGAGCCGGATCAACATGACGGATGATGCTGACCAGATCGCCCAGAAGTTTCGCAAGGCCCGCACCGATCCGGACCCATTGCCCGAGAGCTATGAGGGCCTGAAGGAACGCCCCGAAGCCCGCAACCTTGTCGACATCTACGCCGCGCTGAGCGGTCAGAGCCATGCGGACGTGATGTCGGAAGTGGCCGGTTGGCAGTTCGGCCAGTTCAAACCGCGTCTGGCTGAGGTCGCGGTCGAAGTCCTGTCGCCGATTTCGTCCGAAATGGCGCGGTTGATGGAAGATCAGGCCGAACTGGACCGCATTCTGACGCGCGGCGCCGAACGCGCGCGGGAATTGGCATCCCCAATCCTCAAGCGGACTTATGAAATCGTCGGGATGGTTGGCTGAAGGGTCCCTGCCCTTTCACAAAACTGAATCAATGACGCGGTAAACCGACCGCATTGCAGCGTCCCGTGCTGCATCTGGAAAGTTTGACCGCGTCCCTCGTCCCCAAGGTTTTGCGACCTCCCCATTTGTTGTCATTTGCAACGGTCGCAACTCCAGGTCGGCTTTCTCTGGCGCCGTTCCCGCGTCCACTGATCCCCCAAAAGCCATCGCTTTCGGGGGATCTTTCTTTTGGGTGGCGCTGTCGGCGGTCCGGACTGGACCTTGCCATGTGCGCCTTCTAGGGTCCGCCCGAGGAGGAGCCGCACATGTATCAGCCCAGAGCGATCAGAACCTATTTCGAAGGATCCTGGCACGAGGGGTCCATCCCGGTGATGAACTCAGCCGATCAGGGCACGTGGCTCGGGTCTTCGGTCTTTGACGGTGCACGTCGGTTCGAAGGTGTCGTGCCGGATCTGGATCTGCATTGCGAACGCGTGAACCGGTCTGCCGAGGCGCTGATGATGACGCCGACGGTCAGCACATCGGACATGGTCGAGATCGCCTTGGAGGGGCTCAAGGGCATGGCTGGCGACAAGCCGGTCTATATCCGTCCCATGTATTGGGCGACAGAAGGCGACGTAACCGCCATTGTGCCGGAGGCCACAAGCACGGTCTTCGCGCTTTGCCTTGAAGAAGTGGCCATGGCACCTGCGGATGCCTCCGTCACGCTGACCCGCACCAGGTTCCGCCGCCCGGTTCTGGAAGACGCCGTGGTCAACGCCAAGGCGGGATGCCTTTATCCAAACAATGCGCGAATGCTGGTCGAAGCCCGGTCCAAGGGCTTTGGCAACGCTCTGGTGGCCGACGCGCTTGGCAATGTGGCCGAAAGCGCGACCGCCAATGCCTTCATGGTCAAAGACGGAGAGGTCTTTACGCCGGTGCCCAACGGGACTTTCCTGTCCGGCATCACTCGCGCGCGCCATATCGCGAACCTGCGGGCTGACGGCGTCACGGTCCATGAGAGCGTTCTGAGTTTCGAAGACTTCCACGGCGCCGATGAGGTCTTCCTGTCGGGCAACATGAACAAGATCACGCCCGTGACGCGCTTTGACGACACCCACTACCAAGTCGGGCCGGTGACGCGCAGGGCCAGAGACCTTTACTGGGATTGGGCCTTGTCCGCCAAATGACATCGTGGACGCGCTGGACAGACCCTCGCCCCTTCGCCATCATCCAGCCCAACGAGGAGGCGGAGCGCCATGCGTAAATTTCTGGTCGTGCTGGATGACAGCCGCGAATGTCTGAACGCCATGCGCTTTGCCGCCATGCGCGCTGCAAACACCGGCGGTGGCGTTGAAATTCTGGCGGTCATTCCGCCGGAGGAATTCAACCACTGGATCGGCGTGGGCAACATCATGCGCGAGGAAGCACGCGAGCGAATCCATGCCCATTTCGAAGTCTTCGCGAAATGGATGCGCGACCGATGCAATATCGATCCAGAGCTTGTCATCCGCGAGGGTGATCCGGTCCCTGAAATCCTTGATCAGATCAAGGCGGACCCGGAAATCGGCGTTCTGGTCTTGGGCGCAAGCGCCGAAAAAGGCGGCCCCGGTCCGATCGTGACGGCGCTTTCCCGGCGCTTTGGTTCCTTGCCCATTCCGCTGACGATTGTGCCGGGCGAGATGTCCAAGGACGATCTGGAACACGTCACCTGACAGAACCGCTTTAGAATCATTCCAATGTCTTGAAACCGGGCGTTCTCTGCCCCATAGTCTTTGCTGACCCTTTTGGAGGCTGCCCAGATGTTCATTCAGACTGAATCAACGCCGAATCCTGCGACCCTGAAGTTCCTTCCGGGTCAGACGGTTCTGGAAACCGGCACGGCGGACTTTCCGTCTCCGGACAGCGCGGATGCGTCGCCGCTGGCCAAGCGCATCTTTTCGGTCGATGGCGTCACGGGCGTCTTTCTGGGCACGGACTTCGTGACAGTGACGAAGGCTGACGCAACCGATTGGGACCACATCAAGCCCGCCATTCTGGGCGCGGTGATGGAACATTTCCAATCCGGCCAACCCGCGCTGGAGGGCGCTGCCGCCTCTTCCGGTCACGCAGAGCATGATGGCGAAGACGCCGAGATCGTGGGTCAGATCAAAGAACTTCTGGACACGCGCGTGCGTCCAGCCGTGGCACAGGATGGCGGCGACATCACCTTCCACGGCTTTGACCGCGGCATCGTATACCTGCACATGCAGGGCGCTTGTGCCGGCTGCCCGTCGTCGACGCTGACGCTGAAGATGGGCATCGAGAACCTTCTGCGGCACTACATTCCGGAAGTGCTTGAGGTGCGTCCGGTCGCGGCCTGAGGCGTTGAGCGACACCAGCCAGAACGGATCGCCGTTCACGGCCAGATGTTATTGCGGTGCAACCAGATTGCACCTGACGGCGGCGCCCACCAGCGTCGCCGTTTGTCATTGCAGTGACTGCAAGCGTTGGACCGGAAGCGCCTTGCCTGCATTTGCCGCAATTCCTGAGGGTCAAATGACGGGATTGACCGACACGCCACGGTCGCACGCGCCGGGGGTTGAGCGGTGGAATTGCAGCGCTTGCGGATCCCCCATCGCGGCGCGGTTCGACTATCTGCCGGGACAGATCTACGTCCCGCTTGGCATTTTTGATCAACCGGACTTGTTGCCGCCCGATGTCGTCGCGTTTGCCTCGAATGCGCTGGATTGGATCACCTTGCCGGATGACCTTGCCTTCCATGATGCGTCTTCGCGGGACACCCTGAACGACAATTTGCACCGCACACCGCCGCCGCGCTAGACTTCACCCCATGAGTGAAAAGATCGAAGTCGAGAACGTCAATGTGCCGGGACAGGTCACGCGCGTCGATGCTGCAAAGTATCAGGCGATGAAGACTGCGATGCTGAACGTGATGTCGGATACGCCGATGACGGCCGCCGAGATCAAAGAGGCGGCCAAAGCGCATCTGCCGGACGATCTGTTCCCCGGCGGCGCGACGTCGGGCTGGTGGGCCAAATGTGTTCAGCTTGATCTGGAAGCCAAGGCGGTTCTGGTCCGCCACAGCACCAAACCGCTCAGGTGGTCGAAGGCGTGACATCCGTGAAAATTCTTGGCTTCGACACCTCGGGTCCGTGGTGCACCGCGGCATTGCTTGACGGTGAGGCGTGCATCGCGACGGCACATGAAGACATGCGCAAGGGACAGGCCGAACGTCTGATGCCGCTTCTTCAAGAGCTGCTGTCCGGACAAGGTTTGGATTGGGCTGATCTGGACGCAATCGGTGTCGGCACGGGCCCCGGCAACTTCACCGGTATCCGCATCGCCGTCAGCGCAGCGCGCGGGCTGGCGCTTGGCCTTGATGTGCCCGCAGTTGGCGTCACGCTGTTCGACGCCCTTGCCTTTGGCCAATCCGGGCCAATTTATCTCACATTGGACGCACCGCGGGAGCAGGTCTACGTGCAGATGAGAGATGGAAACGACATTGGCGACGCCGGGTTGTATCAGCGCGACGCTTTGCCAAGCGCACCGGCGGAGGCCGTCGTGATTGGACAGTCTTCGAAGGATATTGCGGCCCTTCTGAACAGAGCATCGCAGCCCGCGCATTTTGCGCCCGCTTCGGCGATCGCGAGGGTGGCCAAGATGCAATTTGAGGCCGGTCACCAAATCGGGCGGCCAAGCCCATTCTACGTGCGGCCTGCCGACGCTGCCCCATCACGCGATGCACCGCCGAAGATCATCTCGTGACCTACGAGACACTTGCCCGCATTCACGCGCGCGCCATGACCGTGCCCGCGCCTTGGGTCGCACCCACGATAGAAGCCTTCGCGACCGCCCCCGGGGGATTTCTGGTCACCATTGACGATGGCTTTGCCTTGGGGCGCGTGATCGTCGACGAAGCCGAGCTGATGACCATCGCGGTCGATCCCGACGCGCGCCGCAAGGGGCATGGTCGCGCCCTTCTGGCAGCGTTCGAGAAGACCGCGGCGGAAAAAGGGGCACGGCGCGCGTTCTTGGAAGTGGCCGAAACCAATGCAGCGGCAAGGGGACTTTACGCTCAGGCAGGCTGGCAAGCCTGCGGTGAAAGACCCGGGTATTACCGCCAAGACGATGGCGCGCGAATCGACGCTTTGCTTCTTCAGAAGACGCTCTGACCCGAAAGGGGCTATTTTTCCGGCATTTGGCCCGTATTGACGCCGGGTCCATGCCGGATTTCTCCTTGCCAATCGGGCGGGCCTGCGGCCTTAATCACAGGGGATCTGATCTGCATCAGACACTGAACGGCGCCCGGGCCTGTCCTGAGGCGTCGGCGAAATGAAACCTGGGAGATATACATGACCCTCATGCACAAACTGCTTGGCGCAAGTGCTGCACTGGCTTTGACGGCAGGCGCTGCCGTGGCCGAGCCGGCCCTGATCTTCGATCTTGGCGGCAAGTTCGACAAATCCTTCAACGAAGCAGCCTTTGGCGGCGCACAGCGCTGGGCCGAAGAAACCGGTGGCAGCTTCCGCGAGATCGAACTGACGTCGGAAGCTCAGCGTGAGCAGGCGCTGCGTCGCTTCGCCGAAGCTGGCGCGAACCCGGTTGTCATGACCGGCTTTGCCTTCGGTTCGGTTCTGGGTGAAGTGGCCCCGGACTACCCGGACACCAAGTTTGCAATCATCGACATGGTCGTTGACGCACCGAACGTGAAGTCGGTTGTCTTCAACGAGCACGAAGGGTCCTACCTTGTCGGCATGATGGCTGCGATGGCTTCGGAATCGAACACCGTCGGCTTTATCGGCGGCATGGACATCCCGCTGATCCGTAAGTTTGCCTGTGGTTATGCTCAGGGCGTGAAAGCTGTGAACGCCGATGCAACCGTCATCGCGAACATGACCGGCACGACCCCGGCTGCCTGGAACGACCCGGTGCGCGGTGGTGAACTTGCACGCGCACAGATCAGCCAGGGCGCTGACGTGATTTACGCCGCCGCTGGTGGCACGGGCGTCGGTGTTCTGCAGACGGCTGCTGACGAGAACATTCTCTCGATCGGCGTCGACTCGAACCAGAACTACCTGCACCCGGGTCAGGTTCTGACCTCGATGCTGAAGCGCGTCGACAATGCCGTCTATGAGGCCTTCTCGGAAGGCACCGATCTTGTCACCGGCATCAACGTCCTTGGCGTTGCCGAAGACGGCGTCGGCTATGCGATGGACGAAAACAACGCAGAGCTTGTCAGCGCACAGATGCAGGCCTCGGTCGAGAACGCCCGTGCCGCGATCGTGTCGGGCGACCTGAAGGTCCACGACTACATGAGCGACGACAGCTGCCCGGCACTGGACTTCTGATCCATTTGCCTTGAACGATTGGGCTGCGCCGCTCTGGTGGCGCAGCCCCGCTATTCTGGGGACCGGGTGGGACATTTCTTTATTCTTCGTCAGATCCGGGCGGCCAGAGGCCATTTGCGCTAAGACAGGAGAGCCGTCGTGAGCGACGCCCCCGCCATCGAACTCAAAGGCATTTCCAAAGCCTTCGGCCCCGTTCAGGCCAACAAGGACATTTCCATTCGCGTCATGCCGGGCACGATCCACGGCATCATTGGTGAAAACGGCGCGGGCAAGTCGACGCTGATGTCGATCCTCTACGGCTTCTACAAAGCCGACAAGGGCGAGGTCTTCATCAACGGGCAGAAGAAAGACATCACTGACAGTCAGGCCGCCATCGCCGCCGGCATCGGCATGGTGTTCCAGCATTTCAAGCTGGTCGAGAATTTCACGGTGCTCGAGAACGTGGTTTTGGGCGCCGAAGATGGCGCAATGCTTAAGGGATCGCTGCGAAAGGCCCGGAAGCTGCTGACAGAGCTGGCGGCCGAATACGAGCTTAATGTCGACCCGGACGCCATTATCGAGGATCTGGGCGTTGGCGCACAGCAGCGCGTAGAAATCCTGAAGGCGCTTTATCGTCAGGCCGATATTCTGATCCTGGACGAGCCAACAGGCGTTCTGACCCCGGCGGAAGCCGATCACCTGTTCCGCATCCTTCAGGGCCTGAAGGCCGAAGGAAAGACCATCATCCTCATCACGCACAAGCTGCGCGAGATCATGGACATCACCGACACCGTCAGTGTGATGCGCCGCGGTGAGATGACGGCGACGGTGAAAACCAAAGACACCAGCCCGGAAGAGCTGGCCGAGCTTATGGTTGGCCGCAAAGTTCTGCTGCGCGTCGATAAGAAACCAGCGACGCCATACGCCAAGGTTCTGGAAGTCGAGAACCTGACCGTGAAAGACGAAAAGGGCGTGGAGCGACTGCGCGGCATCAACTTCGATGTGCGGGGCGGTGAAATCGTCGGAATTGCCGGGGTTGCGGGGAACGGACAGTCGGAGCTTCTGGAAGTCCTGGGCGGATACCGCAAGGGTAAGGGCAATGTGCGCCTGAATGGAAAACCGGTCGACATTTCCGGCCGCTCGGACGGGCAGACCATCCGGAATGCAGGTATCGCACATGTGCCAGAGGATCGTCACCGCGAGGGTCTGATCCTTGATTTCAAGGCGTGGGAAAATGTGGCCTTCGGTTATCACCACGACGAAGTCTATCAAAAGTCCAAGTGGATCATGGACAACAAGGCCATCCGCAAGGACTGCGCCGACAAGATGGAGCGCTTTGACGTGCGCCCGCCCAACCCGCAGCTTGCGGCAAAGAATTTCTCGGGCGGGAACCAGCAGAAAATCGTTCTGGCCCGCGAAATCGAGCGCAACCCGGAGCTGTTGCTGGTGGGTCAGCCGACCCGTGGGGTCGATATCGGGGCGATCGAGTTTATTCACCAACAGTTGGTGGAGCTTCGGGACCGCGGCAAAGCCATCCTGCTGGTCAGCGTGGAACTGGATGAGATCATGTCGCTTGCCGACCGGATCATCGTGATGTTCGACGGTCGCATTATGGGCGAGCGATTGCCCGGTCAGACCGACGAGCGCGAGCTTGGCCTCTTGATGGCGGGCGTCGAGGATACGGGCCACGTTGCACCCACCCAAACCAGCGGTGCAGCCAGCATCGCAAACCCCGGTCAGGAGGCCTAAGTCATGGATATCATGCCAAAATGGGCCGATGCCCTTCTGATCCCGTTGATTTCGATCCTGATCGCCTTCGTACTCTCGGGGCTGGTCATCTATGCCATTGGTGAGGACCCGTTTGAGGCGCTGAACCTGATGGTGACGGGCGCTTTGGGGAATTCCTACGGGATTGGCTACACGCTCTATTACGCGACCAACTTCATCTTCACCGGCCTCGCGGTTGCCGTGGCGTTTCATGCCCGGCTCTTCAACATTGGCGGTGAAGGTCAGGCGACACTTGGTGGTCTTGGTGTGGCTCTGGTCTGCCTTGCGATCCCGTGGCCGCACTGGATCCTCGCGCTTCCGGCAGCCCTGATCGGCGGTGCGTTGTTTGGCGCGCTCTGGGCGGCCATCCCCGCATGGCTTCAAGCCAAGCGCGGCAGCCACATCGTCATTACGACGATCATGTTCAACTACATCGCGTTTTCCGTGCTGAACTACATGCTGGTCAACGTGATGCGCCCACAAGGCGCGATGGACCCGGCCAGCGCCAAGTTCCCTGAAGGCACGCATCTGCCGACGCTCGCGGATATTCTGGGCGTCTTTGGCATCCCGTTTTCCAAGGCGCCTCCGGCCAACATCAGCTTCCTCGTGGCACTTCTGGCCTGCTACGCGGTCTGGGTTCTGATCTGGCGCACGCGCCTTGGCTACGAGATCCGCAGCTTTGGCAACAGCGAACCCGCTGCGCGTTATGTCGGCATCGGCTCTACCCGGATCATCATGATCGCCATGATGATTTCGGGCGCTTTGGCCGGAGCCATGGCCATCAACAACGTCATGGGTGAAGCCGAACGTTTGGTCCTGAACTCGGTCGAAGGCGCGGGCTTTATTGGCATTGCCGTAGCACTGATGGGTCGGTCACACCCCTTTGGCGTCCTGCTGGCCGCGCTTTTGTTCGGGTTCCTCTACCAGGGTGGCGCGGAGCTGAGCCTTTGGACCTCTATCCCGCGTGAACTGGTTGTCGTTATTCAGGCGCTTGTCATCCTGTTTACGGGTGCGCTGGACAACATGGTGCGCTGGCCCCTTGAAAAGCTGTTCCTGCCCTTCCGAAAGATGAGCACGGCCCGCGCGGCCAAGAAAGCCGCCAAGGCGGAGGCCGGATCATGATTTTGGACTGGTTGCCGAACCTTCTGGCGGCTTGGAGCATCCAAGCCGTGGGCGTCATGTCGCCCGGACCGGGTGTTGCGCTTATCCTTGGCATAGCCACGGCGCGCGGACGCGCATCAGCCTTGGCAGCGTGCCTTGGCATTGGTCTGGTCGCGATCTTCTGGGCCTCGGTCACCGTGCTGGGCTTTGCAGCGCTTCTTGCGGATGCCGAACGGGTCATGATGGCCATTCGCGTCATGGGCGCGGCTTATCTGGCCTATCTGGCGTTCGGGTCTTTCCGCCGGGCCATGACACCGCCGCCCCCACCAGCGCCCGCGCGCGTCTCGGCCCGCCGCTCGATCATCGAGGGCGCCGCGATGCAGTTGACCAACCCGAAGGCGATCTTCTTCTGGATCGCGGTTGCGGCCCTTGGAGGTCTGGAAACCGCACCGCTTTCGATCCTTTTGTTCTTCATCGCAGGTGCTTTCTTCATCTCCTTCCTCGGACACGGAGCATGGGCGATCGTCTTGTCCTCCGCCCCGTTTCGCAGCCTCTACGCCAGAGCCCGACGCGGCATCGAAGCGACGCTTGGCGCCGTGTTCGGCGTGGCCGCTTATAAACTTTTGACTGTCAGGACCTGAGCCCATGGATTTCCCAACGCTTCTTCAGATCCTCGATTCAACGATCCGGCTGGCCATTCCGCTGCTCTTTGCGTGTCTGGCCGGGCTTTTCTCGGAACGCGCCGGCATTTTCGACATTGGCCTTGAAGGCAAGATGCTGGGGTCGGCTTTCCTGTCGGCTGCCGTTGCCGCGATCACCGGCGATGTCTGGCTGGGTCTTTTGGCCGGGGTGGGCGCGTCGATTGCGCTTTCGATCATTCATGGCCTTGCGTCGATCACGTTCAAGGGCAACCAGCTGATCTCCGGTGTGGCCATCAACTTCCTTGCGTCCGGCCTGACCGTGTTGATTGCACAAGCATGGTTCAGTCAGGGCGGGCGCACGCCGTCGCTGGTCGGGGGCGGCCGTTTTGAGGCGATCACGCTGCCGGGGATTGAGGCCGTGGCCGACATCCCGTGGTTCGGTGAGATTTATGCCGAGCTGATCTCGGGCCACACATTGCTGGTCTATGTGGGGTTCCTGACGGTGCCACTGACATGGTTCATCCTGTTCCGCACCCGCTTTGGCCTGAGGCTCCGCGCCGTGGGCGAAAACCCGGCAGCCGTTGACACGGCGGGTATCTCGGTCGTCGGGCTGCGCTATGCCGCGATTGCCATCTGCGGCATCCTTTGCGGTCTGGCTGGCGTCTATTTGGCGACAGGCTTGCAGGCGGGCTTTGTCAAAGAGATGAGCGCGGGTCGCGGCTTTATCGCGCTGGCGGCATTGATCTTTGCCAAGTGGCGTCCTTGGTACGCGCTGTGGGCGTGTTTGCTCTTCGGGTTCCTGCAGGCGCTGTCGCTGCGCCCTGATGCGGTGGAGCTGATGGTGCAGACGAAAGTCCCGGTGCAGGTGCTGGATGCCCTGCCCTATGTGCTGACGGTCGTGATTCTCGCCGGTTTCGTCGGCAAAGCCATTCCACCACGCGCTGGCGGCGAACCTTACGTGAAAGAGCGCTGATCGCGGCATTTTGCCCGCGACATATTGATCCTTTTCCAACTGGCCCTAAGCGATTGGGCCAGTTGGCAGTTGAACCCCCCTGACGCAGAGGCGTAAGGGGCTGGCATGCAAATCTATCTGCCCATCGCCGAAGTGTCGGTGAATGCCTTTCTGCTTTTGGGGCTTGGCGGCCTCGTCGGCGTTTTGTCCGGCATGTTTGGTGTGGGCGGTGGTTTCCTGATGACGCCGTTGCTGTTCTTTATCGGGATTCCGCCCGCTGTCGCCGTCGCAACCGAAGCAAACCAGATCGTTGCTTCGTCATTTTCCGGAGTTCTCGCGCATCTGAGGCGACGTACGGTGGATCTCCGAATGGGGACGGTGCTGCTGGTCGGTGGTTTGATCGGCGCGGCTTTGGGTGTTCAGATCTTCAACCTGTTGAAGTCGATGGGTCAGGTCGATTTGCTGGTTCGTCTTTGCTACGTCGTCTTCCTTGGCGTCGTTGGCGGCTTGATGTTTGTCGAAAGCCTGAATGCCTTGCGGAAGACGCGCGGGGGTCAGGCCGTGCCGAAGCGCAAGCGGCACACCTGGGTGCACGCCCTACCCTTCAAGATGCGGTTTCGGACGTCTGGCCTTTATATCTCAGTCATCCCGCCCATCGCCGTCGGGCTGTTCGTTGGCATTCTGTCGGCAATCATGGGCGTCGGCGGTGGGTTCATCATGGTTCCGGCCATGATCTATCTTCTGGGCATGCCAACCAAGGTGGTCGTTGGCACGTCGCTGTTTCAGATCATCTTCGTCACCGCCTTCACGACGCTGCTGCACGCGACGACCAACTTCACGGTCGACATGATCCTTGCGGTCCTGCTGCTGGTCGGTGGTGTGGTGGGCGCACAGGTTGGCGCGCAGATCGGCGGTTATCTTCGCGCGGAACAGCTGCGCATCCTTTTGGCGATGCTGGTTCTGGCCGTTTGCGGAAAGCTGGCGCTGGACCTTCTGATTATGCCGAGCGAGCTTTATTCGCTTGGCGGAGCGTCGGGACATTGATCCGCGCGCTTCTCCTCCTTGTGACGCTTTTCGCGACACCGGTATCCGCGCAAGAAGTCGTGGCCGGGCTTAGCCAAAGCCGCATCTCGATCACGACCAATTTCGATGGGTCGGAGATCCTTGTGTTTGGCGCCGTCAAACGCAGTGAGGCGCTGGCGTCGGACGAGCCTCTGCAAGTGGCAATCGCCGTCGCAGGGCCTTCAGAGCCCGTCGTTGTCCGTCGGAAGGACAAGCGCGCCGGCATCTGGGTCAACAACGCATCGGTCGAGGTTGATGCAGCCCCAAGCTTTTACGCCGTGGCCACGTCGGCCCCTTGGGACGAGGTTCTGAAAGACACGGAAGATTTGCGTTACAAGTTGTCGATCAACCGGGCCATCCGGTCCGTCGGAGCCGAAATCGAAGGATCGGAAGCCTTCACCGAGGCCCTGATCCGCATCCGCGAATCCGAGAACCTGTATCAGACGAATATCGGGGCCGTGGAATTCGCGGAACAGACGCTGTTCGACACGTCGATCCGCTTGCCCGCCAATCTGACAGAAGGCGCCTATTCTGCCCGCTTCCTGCTGACACAGGGCGGCAACGTACTGGACGAGTATGTTACCGAGATCTCGGTTCAGAAGGTGGGTCTGGAGCGTTTCCTCTACCGGCTCGCCCATGATCGGCCGCTGGTCTACGGGCTTTTGTCGCTGGCCATCGCGATCTTCTCGGGCTGGGCGGCCTCGGCAGTCTTCCGTTACTTCAGAGCGTGATCAGAGGCGCGGCTTCGCCGCCGCCGGGACGCCGCTGTCGCCTGTGTTGGGCTCACCCTTGGGTTCGATCAGAAGGACTTTGCATTCCTCTTCCGACCTCGGGCGGTGGACGACACCTTTCGGAACGATGAACAGCTCACCCGCGCGAACGACTTCGGACGGTTGACCGTCGATATCCATGATCATCTGGCCTTCAAGCACCAGAAAGAAATCGTCCGTGTCATCGTGCTTGTGAAAGGGAAACTCTCCTTTGAACTTCACCACCATGACGTCATTTTCGTTGTAGTCCGCGACGACATGCGGGTCCCAATGGGTCGAGATCTTAGCCAGTTTCGAAGCAAGATTGATGCGGCTCATTCAGCATCCTCCGAGGTCAGTTCCAAAGGCGCGGCCGGGGCTTCGAGGTCCGCCGTTGTCAGGCCCTCGACGGGCTTGGCCAGTCTGTAGCGTGTCACCCATCTGAGACGCGTTTCTGCCCGTGTGATGGCCACGTAGGCCAGACGCTTCCAAAGCGGGATGCCAGCCTCCATCCGTCCCATGCGGGCCGCGCCATAGAGGTCGGGGGCAAAGACCTGAACTTCAGTCCACTGCGACCCTTGCGCCTTGTGGATGGTGACCGCAGCACCGTGCAGGAAAGCCGCGCCCATGTTGGCGGCAAATGGGATGAAGGGTTCTTCTTCATCCGGCAATTCGATCTTGATGATCGACGCCGCCGACACTTGCGGGTCCGGTGCGCCGATAACGTGGAGCCGCGAAAAGCCTGCGCGCTTGCCGGGGCCGAGGTAAATGACCTGTGCCCCCTTGATCAGTCCCCGCGCCTCCAGATCCAGCCGTTTCTTGCGGTGTTTCAACGGCAGTTCGATGCCGTCACAGATCAGCGGTTCCCCCGGCAAGAGAGAATCTGCCGGAGCCCCGTAAGCGCCCCGAAAGGCATGGATCAGGCGAATGCGTGTGGCATTCCGCCAAACCAGGACCGGGGACCGCGCCATCAGTCCCGCTTCCACCCGTTCAGCGACGACAACGCGATCATCCGATCGCGCGGCGTCTTCGATCAGGCGTTCGAAGCCTTCGAAGGTCAGCGTTTCGTCGGCAAGCGCATGGGCGAGGTCAAGGATGGGGTTGTCGGCGTCCTGCCGGTGGACCCGGTTCAAGATCATCTTTCGCGGCTCTGGCAGCCCTTCGAAGACCATCGAGCCGGATTGATTGACCGGTGCAAGCTGCGCCGGATCACCGAAGAGAATGAGCGTGGGAAAGATTTCCTGCAGGTCTTCAAACTGGCGCTGGTCCAGCATTGAAGCCTCGTCGATGAAGCCGATGTCCAACGGGTCTTCCCGGCGCTTCCAGCCCAGAATGAAGTCGGATCCACGCAGACCAGCGGCGG
This sequence comes from uncultured Rhodobacterales bacterium, assembly GCA_964566835.1. Lineage (GTDB taxonomy): Bacteria > Pseudomonadota > Alphaproteobacteria > Rhodobacterales > Rhodobacteraceae > CAZMKY01. Next base: position 5,915 of record CAZMKY010000509.1, on the reverse strand, counting down.
CAAGCGCGCCGGGGACCGATCTGTTCTGTTTGAAAAAGGCTTCTGCGCGATCCAGCGCCGTATCGCTTAGGCCTTCGATCTCTGGTCGATCGCCATTGCCCAAAAGCCATTCAGCGATCTTCTCGTATTCTGGGTCGTAGACCGGCGTGTAGAGGATGCGGTGGATCGTGGTGGCCGCGACGCCGCGTGTTCTCAAGACACTGGCCGCCTTGTTCGTGGGCGCAAGAATGGCGAGGGTGCGCCGATCCTTGCGGCGCTTGCCGTCATAGTCACCGGAAACCGTTTCAACGCCAGCATCGGTCAGTGCCTCGGCCAGTTTTGCCAACAGCATCGTCTTGCCGGATCCGGCCTTGCCGATGACTGCCAGAGTGCTTTGCTTTCCGTCGGCTCTGGGCAGCGTCATGCACTCGTCCAGATCCACTCCGGCAGAGCGCAGCGCTTCGGTCACGGTATCGAAAGCATCGGCCTGATCTTCGGAAAACTGGTGCACGGCAATGGACATGTGCCGGACCCTACAGGGCCGGGCCAGCCCCCGCCAGCCGAAGTGTCAGGCCGCGCGCTTGGGACCCTCGCCCCGGGCCTGCCAGTGCGCCAGAGCCTCAATCGAAACGCCAGCTTTTCGGGCCAGCGCCGGCCGATAGGACGGCGCAAAGTCCCAAAGGCCAACGCTGATCTGTTCGCCGCCCGCCGACGTGCGCCCGAGAATGGCGGGGGACCAACCGATCTTGCGATAGATACGGACCATACGAGCATCGAAGACGCCAACCGCGTGGCTGAGACCGGCAGCAAGGCCGACCTCAAGCCCTGCCAACATCAGAAGTGCGGAAGTGCGGGGGCTGGCATCCGGCGCAAGACAGAAACGGGTGCATTCCCAGATGAAGGGGCTTTCAATCCGCACGCCGTCGGTCAGATCGAGGAAATGCTCGTTGACCATCGTCCGCCCGGTTGTCGGCAGAAAACGCAGCGATCCACCATGGGTACCTTGCGGTGTTTCCCAGATGACATAGAGGGGGTTCAGATCATCATAGGCGTCCCTCTCTGCACCGTTGGCATCAACCTCGACATCCCAATTCAGACGATCTTTGAATTGCTTGGCGCGGTCCTGAAACATCGTCTCAGAAAGGCGGGAGCGCTTGGCGAGGTCGTCAGCGTATAGGAATCGCAGCATCTGGGGTTTGTCTCCGGCGTCAGGTGGCCAGAGCAGAAGACTGCGAGTTGGTTAACGGATCAAAACCGCTGCGTGCGGTGCCCTCAGACCACCAAAAGGCCGCGGGTCAGCGCCTTTGCGACGGCGTGGGTCGTGTTCATTGCTGTCAGCTTGAAGCGCGCGCTTTCAATGTAGACGCGCAACGTATGTTCCGAGATCGACAGACTGTCGGCGGCCTGCGCGCGGCTATAGCCCAAGGCGAGCATGGTCAGGGCATCGGTTTCGCGTGGGCTGAGGCTGGGCGTTTCGGTATCGTCGGAGCCGCGTTCGAGAACCAGCGCCTTCTGGTTCACGAAATGCGAGACGAGGATCAGATCCTGCATGTGATGTTCAGTGTAGCTTTGCCAAGCGGCGTCGCTGCTGTTGTGACTGACCGTGAAAAGCGCGAACTGGCCAGACGGCCCCCGGATCGGGACCGAAAAGCCTTGGTTGCCAACACCGCTGTCGACCGCTTCGCCCAAGAACTCTCGCGCGGCCTTTCCCGACCAGTCGAGCCGTTTCCAATCCACGGGATGAAAGCGGCGATAACACCCCTGCACCACCGGATCGATGCGGGCATAGTCTTCGGTCATGTAGCGATCGACCCACTCCGGAGAATAGGTCAGCGCGGCATATTGCTCGCCCGTCGAATTGACCGAGTGGTAAACCAGATGTTCGACTTCGAAGAGGTCGCGGAGCGCAACGATTTCATCATTCAACGCCTCAAGCGTTTGAACAGCTCCTAACCGCTCCAGAAATCGCTCCAGCATCTATCGTCACCGTCCGCATCCTAATTGATGCGTCCTCATCCCTCCGACCGAGTTCCTGACGGGCAACCTCGGCGGTCAGGGCAAGCTGCTGCTGCAAATGCGGCAACTTGTTCTGACGCGCGAAGGATTGCAGGTCCACGAGGACGTCGATCATCCAGTCTTGTCTCATGCCGACTCTCATTTTGAATGGTTAACGAAGCCTTAATACAACCATAACATGTGCAGCCCGGCGCGAGATATTCGCTGATTTCAACTCCCCAAGAATAGCGAGGACGGCTCTTGTAAGCTCCTGCGTTCAATAAGATGGTCCAAAAAGAAACGTGCGCCGCGGCAGAACCGGGCGCACGAATCACACGAAGGAAACAGATTGTTTCTTATTTGCGAACACTCGCTTGAAGTGTGTCTTCGAACGTCCGCAGTCCAGTCTCGGTGGCCTGAACCAGCACCGCCATGTTGCCGGGCTTGTGCTCGTTCTTGCGCATCTTTGTGTGTGCCTCCGGGATCTGGTCCCAGGCAAAGCATTCCGACATGCAGGGATCAAGGCGACGATCCACCATCAGCTGGTTGGCGGCCGCGGCCTGCTTCAGGTGCGCAAAGTGGCTGCCTTGAATGCGCTTCTGGTGCATCCAGACGTAACGTGCGTCCATCGTCAGGTTGTAGCCCGTTGTGCCCGCGCAGATCACGACCATGCCACCCTTCTTCACGACGAAGGAGGAAATCGGCATCGTTGATTCACCCGGGTGCTCGAACACCATATCGACGTTCACGCCCTTTCCGGTGATTTCCCAGATCGCTTTCCCGAACTTGCGCGCCTCGGCGAACCATTCCTTGTACTCGGGCGTGTTCACCGTGGGCAGTTGGCCCCAGCAATTGAAGTCCTTGCGGTTGATGACGCCTTTCGCACCAAGACTCATCACGAAATCGCGCTTGTCTTCGTCGGAGATGACACCGATGGCGTTCGCGCCGGCCGTATTGATCAATTGGATCGCGTAGGATCCAAGACCGCCCGATGCGCCCCAGACCAGAACGTTCTGACCCGGCTTCAGCTCATGCGGGTGGTGACCGAACAGCATCCGATATGCCGTTGCCAGCGTCAGGGTATAGCAAGCGCTTTCTTCCCATGTCAGGTGCTTGGGACGCGGCATGAGCTGCTGCGCCTGAACTGTCGTGAACTGTGCAAAAGATCCGTCCGGCGTTTCGTAACCCCAGATCCGCTGGCTGTCCGAGAACATCGGGTCGCCGCCGTTGCAGTCTTCATCGTCGCCATCATCCTGGTTGCAGTGGATGACGACTTCGTCGCCGACCTTCCAGCGCTTGACCTTGTCGCCCACGGCCCAGACGATGCCTGACGCATCGGAACCTGCGATGTGATAGTCGGCACCGTGCACGTCAAACGGCGATATCGGGATGCCCAAGCCAGCCCAGACACCGTTGTAGTTCACGCCTGCAGCCATAACGAGCACAACAACTTCGTGGCTGTCAGGCTTCTTCACGTCAACGACTTCAAGCTGGAAGGACTGTTCCGGCTCACCATGGCGTTCGCGCCGGATGGCCCAGGCGTGCATCTTCTCTGGCACATGCCCCAAAGGTGGCATTTCGCCAAGGTCGTAAAGGTCCTTCTTGGGCGCGTCATACACGACCGTTTGCGAAGCAGTGTCCAATGCCATCTTCCCGTTCTCCTGAATACTCGTGCCGCGACGCAGAATTTATGCCGCCTGTGCATCATCTAGAATCGGGAAAGTAATTTTGCAAACGATTTTTTCAAGATGTTGAAATTTTATGTCTCGACGGATTCTCCGAAGTGGTGCGCGATGGAGTTGATGTAGAACTCAGCAAGTTCGTCATCGACGACACTGTAACGCCCATCTTTCTCCGAGATCAGCTTGCGCACGGTCAGAACGCCAAGCTCTCTCTCGACATCGTCGGCAGAGGCATCGACCGGGACATGTGCCGGCAATGCGTCCAAGAGAGACCGGACCTCAGCCTGAATCCGGGAGAGGTCAGTCTCATCGCCCAGCCGTCGGATGGCGGACAGGATCAGAGGGGCCGAGACGACAGGAACGTTGGCCTCGATCGCGTCGCGAAGCGCGTCCCCCAGGTTTTCAAGATCTGCGTTCTTGTCTAGGACAATCGGTGCACCAAAGGATACGGCGGCCACACCAAAACGGCCGACCTGCCCGGTGATGCGTCGGCGGAGGTAGCGCAGCGAAAAACGGATCGCCTCTGGCGTCGACGCCTTGAACCGACGCTTCTCGCTTCGATTGGCTGCCACGAGAATGCGGTCTTCGATGACGCGGTCATAGTTGAGGGAGACAGGCACGAATACGACGTCCGCGCCTTCCGGGTCATGACCAGACACGATGTAGCTGAGGATCCCGAGCTTAGGCGGCCCGACGAGGCCATTGCGCGACAGGCCACCTTCGGGGAAGACGGCTTGGGTCACGCCTGCCTCAGTCGCCTTTTCCACATAGCTTGCAAGGACCCTGCGATAGAGATTGGTGTGGGATTTACGGCGAATGAAGTAAGCCCCCATCGCCCGGATCAAGCGGCTGAGTGGCCAGACCCGCGCCCATTCTCCGACGGCATAGGACAGCGCCGATTGTTCAGCCGCGAGGTAGGTCACCAGCACATAGTCCATGTTGGATCTGTGGTTGATCACGAAGACAACCGTGGCGTCCTTGTCGATACCTGCCAAGGCGTCCGGGGCCACACGGTGGACGCGCACGTCGAACAGAAGATTTGACAGCCAGCGCGCGGCACGGATGGCAAACCCGAAATAGGCAGACGCACTGAAGGACGGCACGATCTCTCGCGCGTATCGTTCGGCACGCTCAAAGGCGACGTCTTCGCGCACGCCTTCGGACTTGGCATGCTCAGCGACCGCGCGCGTCACTTCAGGGTCGTAGAGAACGCGCCTCAGCATGTCCTGCCTTCGGAGCAGTTTGAAGGGCTGGATGGGACGTTCCAAACGCTTGTTCAGCTCGGCCACGACGCGTTCGGCGCGGCGGCGGAAAAACCAGCGAACGGAGGGAAACAACAGGTGCGTCGACGCCGTGACGGCTGCAAAAAGCAGGATTAGGACAAATAGCCAAAGCGGCAAGGTGACGACCGTGTTCATCGCGCTGAAGATGATCAGTATTGCGTCGTTCTGCAATAGAAACGCGCAACCTGGACTTCGCCGCACTGCAGCGGATTGACAAAGCCATATACTGTCGCATATCTGTCCATTGTTGAAATTTTATTGCGCGCACCTTCAAAAGGCCGAGTTCATGTCGCACCCGCAGAAAGATCGCCCATGGCTGTTCCGGACCTATGCCGGACATTCCACCGCAAAGGCGTCCAATACGCTTTATCGCGGCAACCTTGCGAAAGGGCAGACCGGGCTTTCCGTGGCGTTCGATCTGCCGACCCAGACTGGCTATGACAGTGACCACACCCTTGCGCGGGGCGAAGTGGGCAAAGTCGGTGTTCCGGTCGCACATCTGGGCGACATGCGGACGCTCTTCGATCAGATCCCGCTGGAGCGCATGAACACCTCCATGACGATCAACGCAACCGCGCCTTGGTTGCTTGCGCTCTATATCGCGGTGGCCGAGGAGCAGGGTGCCGATATCTCTGCCCTGCAAGGCACGGTGCAGAACGACATCGTGAAAGAATACCTGAGCCGCGGCACTTATATCTGCCCGCCGCAGCCCAGCTTGCGCATGATTACGGATGTTGCCGTCTACACGCGGGCCAATCTTCCGAAGTGGAACCCGATGAATGTCTGCTCCTACCACCTGCAAGAAGCGGGTGCGACGCCGGAGCAGGAACTGGCCTTTGCCTTGGCCACGGCGCAGGCCGTTCTGGACGATCTGAAGGGCAAGGTCGCGCCGGAAGACTTCCCCAGCATGGTGGGACGCATCAGTTTCTTCGTGAATGCAGGCATCCGCTTCGTCACCGAGATGTGCAAGATGCGG
>CAZMKY010000508.1:0-7106 GCA_964566835.1 uncultured Rhodobacterales bacterium | reverse complement strand
TCGACGCGCACATGGCTGTCGGTGGTCAGCGCGTAGGACACGCCGATCATCGTGACCAGCCCGTAGAGGTGCCACTGGAATTCATCCAGTTTCGGAAAGTTCAGGTCGAATGCATACCGCAGCGCAACCTGAACGACGATTGCAGCCACAAGAACAAGGTTGGCCAGCATCACTGCGTGTCCGATGACCTTGATCGTTCCGTCGAGTGCGTTGGCCAGCGGCTGGCGATCCACATCAACGTGTTCGGTCAGTGTCTCATACGTTTTGGCGAGATCGCCGTCGTAGTCGGTTTGCAAGGTCATGTCCGGTCCTCCGTCCGGGGGCACGTTGCGCTTCGACCGGCCTTGGCCGGGAGGCTGCGTGCGGAATGTCAGCGGTCAAGTGGGCTGCGCCGCCGTCACATTGAAGCGGCGCAGCTGGGGCGGTTCTTAGAACCGCGGGAGGAATGCGTTTTCTTCCCAGAGATCGTAGTTCGTGCGGAACTCGGTCAGGTCGGCATAGACTTCAGCGAAGTAGTCGTCGGCAGCTGCTTCCTCGGCCGCAACTTCTGCCCATGTGTCGCGGAAGAGTTGCAACATCTCGGGCGACCACTTGCGCAGCTCCACGCCGTTTTCCTCAACGTTGCGCTTGAGCGCATCGAACTGCAGCGCCTCACCTTCGGCAAAGCTGTCGGCCATGGAGGCTTTGCAGGCTTCCGCCAGAATGTGCTGGTGCTGTTCCGAGGCGCCGTTCCACGTGTCTTTGTTAATCAGAAGTTCAAAGACGGTGGCCTGCTGGTGCCAGCCGGGGAAGTAGTTGTACTTCGCAACCTTGTGGAAGCCGAGACGCTGATCGATCGCAGGCATTGAGAATTCGGTTGCGTCGATGGCACCCTTCTCCAGTGCCGGGAAGATCTCACCGCCGGGCAGTAGAGACGTGGCGACGCCGAGCTTTTCCATGACTTTGCCGCCGAGACCGAAGAAGCGCATCTTCAGGCCCTGCAGGTCTTCTGGGCTATTGATCTCTTTCGCAAACCAGCCCGAGGTCTCTGGGGCGATGACGGCGCAGGGCAGTACCTTAACGTTGTAGCCAGCCTCGTCGTACATGCGCTGATAGAGGTCGAGGCCGTTGCCGTAGTACATCCAAGCCATGTATTCGCCAGCTTCAGGGCCGAACGGAACAGCCGAGAACAGAGGTGCTGCCGGGATCTTGCCTGCCCAATAACCGGCGGTCGTGTAGCCCGCATTGATCTTGCCGGAAGACACGGCATCGAGGATCTCGAATGCAGGCACCAGTTTGCCCGGCTCATAGACCTTCATCTTCAGCGTGCCTGCCGACATGATGCTGACCTCTTCCGCGACGCGCGGGATCGGCGTGCCGAGGCTTGGCAGCTCGGTCGAGAATGCCACAGGCACTTTCAGAAGCAGTTTGTCAGCCGCCAGAGCAGGCTGTGCAACAAGGGCGGTCGCGAGGGCGAGGCCGGTGAGAATGGATTTCATGGAAGTCTCCTCCGTGGTCGTTGACGCGGCGCAGTTTGCAAAGCCGCCATGCTGGAAATGCATGGTGGTAAATAAAGTTGACCATCTACATCAGTCAACAAGTTTATTTACCTCTGTGGCGTCTCTGCTCTGGCCCAACCTCGAGTTCTGAAAGCAAGAGCATGAATTTAATGAGGAAAAACAATTTATGGGATGGTCGTTGCTTTTTCGGAATGGGCAACTAAAATTACCAGTAATCGAAGTGATGAGGCCCGGATGTCTGACCTGAACGCGCTGTTTGAGCCGATAAAATCCGAATCTGTCGTCGATTTGGTTGCGACGCAGATCGAAGGCATGATCGTGCAAGGCGTCCTTCGCGAGGGCGCGCGCCTGCCGTCCGAGCGTGAGTTGTCAGAACGCTTCGACGTGTCGCGGCCTAAGGTCCGAGACGCCCTGAAGCGGTTGGAAGCCGACGGTCTTCTGCATGTGCGTCACGGTGAGGGCACGTTCGTTGCGCGGCTGACCGGTCAGGCCATGTCGCCCGCGCTTATCAGCCTTTATGCCCGACACGGTCTCGCGTTCTTCGACTATCTTGAATACCGCACCGAACAAGAGGCCTTTGCCGCCAGGTTGGCAGCAGAGCGCGCGACGCCTTCGGACCGGGAAGCAATCGAGGCGCAGATCACCCGTTTGGTAGAGGCGCAAGAGCGCGATGATGCTGAAGCTTCGAAAGAGGCGGATGTCGGTTTTCATAGCGCCATTGTGAACGCGAGCCACAATGCCATGCTGATCCACATGATGCGGTCGATATATGACCTGACGCGACGCGGTGTCTTCTACAATCGGAACTATCTTCGGACGATCGACGGGTCCGGCGCGCGTCTTTTGGAGCAACACCAACTGATCGCGTCGACTGTTCTGGCAGGCGAGCCCGACCACGCAGAGAAGGCCGCGCGCGATCACCTCGCTTTCGTTGAGCAGTCTTTTCGATTGGGCGAAGAGCGCGAGCGCCGCGAGTCCTTTGCACGCAAGCGCAAAGAAGCCGCAGCGGCCGGACGGTAGCCCGGCCACTGCTTATTTCAGCTCAGGAAATCCTGAACCGCCGCAATCTCGGACGGTTGGATTTCGTGTCCTCCCGGGTGCCAATGCCCTGTCAGATCGACATCCTGGCTTTCGAGAAAGTCGATCAGCCTTTGTGTCTCGGGTGCGGGGCAGATTGGATCCCGCTCCCCGGCGGTGATCAGGACGCGCCGTCCAGCCAGCCCGGTTTGCGGTGTGGGCGCCCAGGGGATCAGCGGATGCAAAAGGACGGCTTCGTCGACCAGTTTCGGCGTGCTCAGCATGACGGATGCCAGAACGTTTGCGCCATTTGAGTAGCCAAGCCCAATCACGCGTGACGCATCTGTCGCCTCCATTTCCTGGCGAATGAAGTCCGTCATGGCTTTGGTCCGCAGGGCGAGATCTTCCATGTCATAGACGCCTTCGCCGGTGCGACGAAAGTAGCGGAGCGCACCATGCTCGCTCACGTCCCCCCGCGGGGAAACCACATGTGCGTCCGGCATCAGTTCCTGCGCGAAGCCGTGAAACTGATGTTCGTTGCCACCAGTGCCATGAAACGTCAGAAAAAGGGGCGCGCCGTCGCGCCCCTTGGTCCGATTTGCAACGTAAGTCATGGGTCAGGCGTCCAACGGTTCCAGATGGCGTTCCAGCCTGTCGCGCAAGTGCGCGTGCTGGCTGGGCAGCTTCAACGCTTCGCCAAGGTGCGCCGTGTCCTCATCGGCATCGAAGCCAGGTTCATTCGTTGCGATTTCGAACAGAACGCCGCCGGGCGTCCGGAAATAGATCGCCCAGAAATAATCACGGTCGATGACGGGCGTCACTTGGTAGCCCGTATCGAGCAATGCTTCCCTGACTTCCAGCTGGCGCGCCCGGTTTTCAACAGCGAAGGCGATGTGGTGGACAGAGCCCGCGCCCTGCGCCGCATGATCGACACCCGGCAGGGTCTCGATATCGATGACGTTCGCTTCGTTGCCATTCGGGACGGCGAAGCGGGTGACGTTGCCGTCTTTAGCCACTTCCTCATACCCCATGAACTTCAGCAACTCCGCCGAAGCGCCGTCGTCTTTCAGCCGCATGTCAGCGGAATGAAAGCCGCGGATTGCAAGCTCTTCCGAGACCCCGTTGCCCGTCCATGGCGTGCGGTCGTCCTCTGCTTCGACAAGAGCAAAGGCATCGCCATCGGGCCCTTTGAACAGCAGGCGGTTTTCGCCAAAGCGCTTGTCTGTGGTGATGCCTGAAGCACCGTGGCCGGACAGGCGTTCACCCCAGGCAGTCAAAGTCCCCTTTGGGACAGCGAACGCGGTCGTTCCAACTTCGCCCGTTCCTGCCTTGCCGCGTGCGGCTTGCGGGAATGGGAAATAAGTCATGACCGAACCCGGAGAGCCGACTTCGTCACCATAGTACAGGTGATAGACGTCCGGGGCGTCAAAGTTGACTGTCTTCTTGACGCGGCGGAGGCCAAGCGTGTCGGTGAAGAAGGCGTTGTTCTTGGAAGCGGAAGAAGCCAGCGATGTAACGTGATGCAGGCCCTTGATTTGCGTCAGCATGGTTTGTCCTTTCGTTTGGCGATCATGGACAAAGGTCAGATCGCTTAGGATGTGCCGTTGCAGGGGAACCTAATGTTTGCAGATCGCATGTAAACTGCCGCCATAGCACTCAGTATGTGCAAAATTGCACTTGAGCTTCCGCCCTTGCGATGTGCGCTTGTCATCCCGATTTGATATGGAACGCCAGACGCAAACAGAACGGAGCTTTCAATGGCACTTCGCATCAACGACACCGCCCCGGATTTCGAGGCCGAGACCACCGATGGTCCGATCAAGTTCCACGACTGGATTGGCGACGGTTATGCCGTTTTGTTCAGCCACCCGAAGGATTTCACGCCGGTCTGCACGACAGAGCTTGGCACGATGGCCGGTATGGCTGGCGAGTTTGCCAAGCGGGATGCCAAGATCATCGGTATTTCGGTGGACCCGATCGAGGATCACAATCGCTGGAAGGAAGACATCAAGTCTTACACTGGACACGCCGTTGGCTACCCAATGATCGGTGACCCCGACATGGCGGTGGCAAAGCTCTACGACATGCTGCCGGCTGAAGCCTCGGGCGACCCGGCAAACCGGACGCCGGCCGACAACCAGACGGTGCGCACGGTGTTCATCATTGGCCCGGACAAGAAGGTGAAGCTCAGCCTGACGTATCCAATGACCACAGGCCGCAACTTCAATGAAATCCTGCGCGCGCTCGATTCCATTCAACTGACGGCAAAGCACAAGGTCGCAACGCCGGCGAACTGGAGCCAGGGCGAAGACGTCATCATCACCGCCGCTGTTCCGGATGATGAGGCCACTGAAAAGTTCGGGTCCTTCGAGAAGAAGCTTCCCTACCTCAGAACGACGAAACAGCCGAACTGATCGTCCAGAATGGACCAGCGTCGCGTTTGCCGCAGCGCTGGTCCGGAACCCGGGTGCCCCACGTGGGGTTGATGCGGCAACAGCCGATTTCCAGAGGACATTCCCGATGACACATCACTCCGCCCTGTTTCAGCCCACCCGGATGGGCGCACTCGACCTGCCAAATCGCATCATGATGGCGCCATTGACGCGCGCTCGGTCCACGGCAGACGAAAACAAACAGACAGAGCTTCACGCCAAATATTATGCGCAACGCGCAAGTGGTGCCCTGATCATCTCGGAGGCAACACAGATCAGCCAAGAGGGCCAGGGCTATGCCTGGACGCCCGGCATCTTCACGGACGCACATGTTGAAGGCTGGAAGATGGTCAACGACGCCGTGCACGCCGCAGGCGGATTGATCTTCTGTCAGCTTTGGCATGTCGGCGCGATCAGCCACCCGGTGTTTCACGGTGGCGACGCGCCAGTGTCATCCAGCGCGTGGACGCCAAAGGGCGATGCGTTCGTTGGGGACCTTCTGGAAGATGGTCCGATGGTGCCACACGAGGAAGCGCGCGCATTGCGGACCGATGAAATCCCACGCCTTCTGGATGACTACCGAACGGCTGCGCAGCACGCGAAAGCGGCAGGCTTTGACGGTATCGAGGTGCACGGCGCCAACGGCTACCTGATCGACCAGTTCTTGCGGTCCTCGGTGAACAATCGGGACGACGCCTATGGCGGGTCGGTCGAGAACCGGATCAGGCTCTTGGTTGAGGCCGTGAACGCCACTTTGGATGTCTGGCCTGCCGACCGCGTTGGCGTTCGGTTGTCGCCGATGGGCGGACCCGGCGGCAGCAAGGACGATGACCCGCACACGCTCTACGTCGCGGCGGCAAAAGCGTTGAGCGGCATGGGTTTGGCGTATCTGCACGTTGTCCGACCGAACGACCATACGGGCGACAAGGCTGGTGGCGCTGGCGACCTGATGGATGACATGCGAGAGGCGTTTGGCGGCTTCTTCATCGCCAACGGCAATTTTTCGCCAGAAGAGGCTGCAACTTGGGTGGATAACGGCCGCGCCGACGCCATCACTTTCGGTCGCATGTATCTGGCCAACCCGGACCTGCCGGATCGCATTGCGGCCGATGGCCCATACAATGAGGCCGACCCAAAGACGTTCTACGGCGGCGGCTCCGAAGGCTATACCGACTATCCTACGTTGGGCGAAAGCCAATTCGACGCCGCGTAAATCGGCGTTCATTGGTGGAGCAATCGTCTCAAAAAACGCATATGCGTGGCGCTGATTAACGGCGCCATGCATGTTTTGCCGGTTTCGATAGACGCCTGTGGATAAGTCCGGGGATCAATCGTCCTTGGGCAGGTGTTGTCTTCAACCGATTTCGGTCTGAATGCCGTTCCAACTTCCAGAGAAATGTCGCACCGCGGAGCGGGTGAAGGAGCCGCGCGAGATGTCCTTGTGTTCCTTCACTTTCATCGCCGTTCGATGAGGGTCCTGTCGGTATGCGAAATCGATAACTGACGCTTCATTGTCCCAAAGTGTCATCGTCACGCCGTCGGTTACGGGATTGTCGGCAAGGATCTGCGCTTCGAAGCGCAGGCCAGGTTGTGAACGGATCGTCTTTCGGATCGTATGGTTGCCCTGACCAAACGCCACCGCACCCGGACCGATACTGCCAAGACCAAGCGACGTGATGACAAAGACAGGTGCACCCTTTTCCGGCCTGGGGTTGCTGTCCAACGGGATCTCGCCCGGCTTGCCGAACCAGTTTACGTCGCCGTGTGTGGAGTAGGGCAAGAGAACTGCTGTCGTGATGCTTTCAGTGGTGCCCAAAAGGGGGATCGCGGCCTGGCCGTTGTCAACATGGGCCCTTGCCAAGCTTTCATCCGGCCAAAACGTCAACCAGGATCTAACACGCCTGCCACGGCTGGGCAGTCCGGTCTCGGCCCAAGTCGTTTCAGAGCCGGCGATCTGCTGAATGGCATCTGGTGGTGTCACGCTGTTGTCTGCGCCCGATGAGAGATCTTCGGCGAAGCGCGCTGATATGACTGTGATTGCAGTAGGCATTCCCAACTCTAGCCCAAAACCAGGTTTTATCGGAAATGACTTTCTGTCTGCCGGTCTGGCCGAAATAGAAAACGCCGCCCCATATGGGGCGGCGTCTATTCTTTCAGA
>CAZMKY010000507.1:0-1857 GCA_964566835.1 uncultured Rhodobacterales bacterium | reverse complement strand
TCCGACCTCTGCGATGGTGAGTTTTTCTTGCAGGGAGGCAGCAGCCTCAACGGCTGAAACGACAGAGCTGAACAGTGCAAATAGGCCGTCCCCGGTAAGCTTAACAATCTCGCCGTTGGCATTTTGTATGACTGGGTCGATGACGTTTCGGCGCAGTTCTTTGAGCCGTGCGAGCGTGCCCGCTTCGTCTGCAGCCATAAGTTTTGAGTAACCGACCATGTCGGCAGCAAGTATAGCGGCAAGTCGGCGGGTCATTCGCAGTTCCTGTCGGTGATCTCCTGACGAACCTATCAAGATTGGTAATTGCCTGCCAAGGATTGCGATCGGCTTATCGACGGCAGCCAAGAGTATCCAGCTGGCCGTTCTCAGAAATATACGGCGGCTTCGTAAAGTCGGGTGATACGCTCTTGCTCATGTGCGTAACAGCATCATCACATGGTCGATAAAAATCATGTAAGCGGCATTTTCTTATGGCGGCTTTGTCCGCATAGGTGTCGTTCAAGCGCCCTGCAGCAAATGGACAGCAGAAAGCCCAATGTTGACGTTCAGTTCTAATTTCAGCTTGCGCCGGCTGTAGCGAATTCATGCAGCCAAGAGGGGTTTTCCGAGTTATCGAAAGCGAAACATCAAAGGCAGCTAATCGGTTTTCGTTACCCACCTAGGTTCAATACGACTTGTGTCGTCCTCGAAAACCCGTGGCAGTTGTCCGCGAGCAACTCGGGCCCAAATGGAGACGTATGCATGGCGTCGCCGAGTCATATCGGAACACCGGCCGCGGAGAGCATATCATAGTATGTATTGTAGATTTCTGGCTTCGCAATGCTGATCCGACTGCGCATTTCGCGAAACATGGACACACTGAAATCAGGCTCCCGTGCCATATGCATTCTAGCAAGTTCACGCGCGCGCTCGGCATTTCCAAGAGCCATTTCAGCTACCAGTTCGTTGAGCCTGAAGACAGTTACCGAGTTATGAAAAGCTTTCACCTTCCCAGCCGTTTCTTTCAAACCTTTCCAATCCTCCTCAGCAATCTGAGAGAGGCTTATACCCATGTAAACCCGGTAGTTAAGAGGGTCGTTGGGATTGAGGCGGAGCACTTCCTTCGCATGCGCCTGCGCAGTCGCAGCTTCTCCCATCAATCCGTGCAATATGCAGCTGGACCCCCAGGCCGAAACGCAGTTTGGGCTGACTTCGACAACCCTTTCAACCAACGAAAGTCCATACTCTGGCTCTTCGGATAGAAAGGCCAGCACATATCCAGCATAAGCTTGCGCCTCCAAGTCTGTGTTTGCGGTCGCGAGAACGTCGCGTGCCATCTGTATCGCAAATTCGAAACGTTGTTTGTTCGGCCGTGTGTCCGGGTTCCACAAGAGTGTTCTGATCCAACCACGAAGTGCACTCGCCAACGGGTATTCTGACGAAAGCTCTAATGCTTTCGATAGGAAATCATCGGCTTCGTCGAATTTGAAACGATAGATCGCCGCTTGAGCCCTTAGAAAATGGTCATATGCATCCAGGCTGTGGGGGCGTTTGCGCGCAGATCGATCAATTTCCGCTTGCATGATCCCCGGCGCGATAGATGAGACGACGGACTCAGTGATCTGGTCCTGAAGATCGAAAACATCCTCGAGTGTGCCGTCATATCGATCCGCCCACACATGCGTGCCGGATTCCGTATCAATGAGTTGTGCGGCCACGCGCAAACGATTACCCGCGCCGCGGACAGAGCCTTCCAACAAATAGCGAACGCCGAGTTCGCGACCGATCCGGCGCACATCAACGGAAAGGCCCTTGTAAGAAAATGTAGAGTTGCGCGCGACCACAAAAATCCAAGGAACGCGCGACAAGCTGGTAATG
>CAZMKY010000506.1:0-4565 GCA_964566835.1 uncultured Rhodobacterales bacterium | reverse complement strand
CATGAACGGCACGTCGCGGTCCACGATGGCAGGCATGAGCGAAAGGATTTCCGCTTCGATCCGTGCCTCCACCGGGTCTTTCGTGTCGGCAGCGTCGCTGACGCAACCCGGCCCGCCGCCGACGATGACGCCGGCGAAATCCCCAAGATCAAGGTCTTTGGGCAATGCCGTCTGATCCAGCCTGATCCGATGCGCGTCTGAGGCGGACAGGCCACCCTTGGCCAGAAAAGCCTCGTATTCGCCATCGGCCGCCCGCGTTTCCGGGCGGAGCTGCAGGATCAGGAATGGCTTGGTCAAACGGCCTCCAGTGCCTGACGAATGTCGGCAATCAGATCATCCGCATCTTCCAGCCCGACGCTAAGCCGGACGAGACCGGGCGTGATGCCAAGCGCTTCTTTCTGCTCATCCGACAGGCGCTGGTGCGTTGTCGTCGCCGGGTGCGTGATGATCGATTTTGCGTCGCCAAGATTGTTCGAGATCGTCACGATCTTCAGGGCATTGAGGAACCGGAACGCTGCCGCCTGCCCGCCTTGGATATCAAGCGAAAGAACCGTGCCGCCGCCGCCCATCTGGGCCGTCGCGATATCGTACTGGGCGTGTGACTTCAGAAAGGGATAGAGCACACGTTCCAGACCGGGCGTGCCCGAGAGGCTTTCGGCTAGACGCTCTGCCGTCTGGGCCTGCGCCTTGACGCGGAGATCCATCGTCTCCAGCCCTTTGAGAAGGACCCAAGCGGTAAACGGGCTCATCGCGCCGCCGGTGTGCTTCAGATAAGGCTCCAGCGTCTTGCGGATGTACTCTTCCGTGCCCAGCACCACGCCGCCAAGAACACGCCCTTGACCGTCGATATGCTTGGTTGCGGAATAGACGACCACGTCTGCGCCAAGCGCGAAGGCCTGCGAAAAGACCGGGGTGGCAAAAACGTTGTCCACGATGACCGTCGCACCGACTTCGTGCGCCAGTTCGGCGACCGCTTTCAGGTCAATGACCTCCAGCGTCGGGTTCGAAACAGTTTCAAGGAAGACCGCCTTGGTATCGGGCCGGATGGCCCTGCTCCATGAGTCGAGGTCGGTGCCGTCGACAAAGGTTACGTCCACACCGTAGCGGGGCAGGATATCCTCGAGGATATAAAGACACGATCCAAAGAGCGCGCGGGACGATACGACGTGGTCTCCGGCCTTCAGCATAGACGTCAGTGCCGCGTTGACCGCCGCCATTCCGGAGGCCGTGCCAAATGCCGCCTCTGCACCTTCAAGCGCGGCGATGCGATCTTCGAACATGGCCACAGTCGGATTGCCGTAGCGGGCATAGATGAACTCGTCATCGCCCAGCGTCTGAAAACGCTGTTCGGCCTGTTCGGCGGTCTCGTATACAAAACCTTGCGTGAGGTAGATCGCCTCGGACACTTCGCCATATTGGCTGCGCCGGGTTCCTGCGTGCACGGCCTTGGTGCGCTGTTTGTAATTGTCAGTCATCGGAGGCGTCCCCTTTCCAATAAAAAGCCCCCACCGCATGAGCGCCGGGGGTTCGACACCTCCCAACCTCTTTAGCAGAATATTTAACGTGGCCCGCAATCCGGTGAACAAATCGCCACGGGCGATGTCGTAGTCGCCTTGGCGTGGCCGGTCAAGATGGACAAAGGGCCGACACACCCGGGTTTGCCGCCCCCCTCGCGCAGATGTGTTCGCCCTGCCCTTTCGCATGCATGCGAAAAAAGGTTGTTCCGACAGGGATAAGACCCAGTTTCTGGGAACGACCCATACGCAGGAGACATGTCATGTCCATAGAGCTCTATTTCTGGCCAACACCGAATGGCTACAAGATTTCCATCGCCTTGGAGGAAATGGGCCTGCCCTATGACGTCAAGATGGTCGACATTGGCAAAGGCGATCAGTTCGAACCGGACTTTCTGAAAATTTCGCCCAACAACAGGATGCCCGCGATCATTGATCCCGATGGCCCGGATGGTGCGCCGGTGTCGATTTTCGAGTCGGGCGCAATCCTGCAGTACCTCGTCCGGAAGACCGGGCAGTTCGGCGGCGAGAGCGAGCGTGAACGGATCGAGGTTGAACAGTGGCTGATGTGGCAGATGGGCGGCGTTGGCCCAATGGCGGGACAGGCGCATCACTTCCTGAAATACGCCCCGGGCCTCAGCGAGCCGCAGGTCTTGCCCTATGCTCAGGACCGCTATCGCAATGAGGTTGGCCGTCTCTACGGCATACTCGACAAGCGCCTTGCCGATCGGGACTTTGTCGCAGGCGATTACTCCATCGCCGACATGGCCATTTGGCCGTGGGTGCGCGGCTGGGAAGGCCAGCAGCAAACGCTGGACGACAAGCCCAACCTCGCGCGCTGGCTGGACGCCGTTGCAGCCCGCCCTGCCGTCGAGGCGGGCGTCGCGGTCGGTCAGGCAGAGCGCAACCGCACCAAAACGCCGGAAGAACAGGCCGAGGCCAACAGGATCATGTTCGGAAAGCGCTGACGAAGGCTTAACCACTCGGTGCTATCGCGGTCCCAGGAGCGGACGCGATAATGGCCGACTACAGACCCAAACGATTGGCAACCCGTTTCCCCGTCGCCTTGAAGGGCGACGGCTGGGAACAGCGTGTCATTATGCGCAACATCTCGATCGACGGCGCCCGGGTCGAAGTGGCAGAACCCATACTGGCGGGTTCTGCCGTCAGGGTCACGATCGGTTCGGCGACCTTTCCCGCGCTTATCCAATGGAGCCGTAAGGGATCTGTGGGGCTGAGGTTCATGGAACGCCCGGATCCGCAGTTGATCGATCTTATCCCGGAAGATGAACGTTAGGTTGCCGCGTCAGTCTTCGCTTACGGGCTCTTCCTCGTCTTCGATGAGATAAGGCTGCAACATCATGATCTGCGCCGTCAGAAAGACGAACATCGCGATCGGGAAGGCAAAGGTTTCAATCGTGACCCAGGCGTCGTTTGACATGGTGCGCCAAACGATTTCGTTCAGGATGGCCAAGACCACAAAGAACCCGGTCAAACGGGTGGTCAGTTTCATCCAGCCTTCGTCTTCCATCTGAAGGAATTCCGACATCACCCATTGCAGATAAGATCGCCCCTGCAGAAGCCCCACGCCCAAAATCGCGGCGAAGGCACCGTAGACCAAAGTCGTCTTAATCTTGAAGAAACGTTCGTCGTTGAACCAGACCGTCAGTCCGCCAAAGAAGACAACCATCACCACCGTGAAGACCTGCATGCGGCTGACGCGACCTGTCAGCGCCCAAAGAATCCCGGTCGACGCCAGCAAGATTGGCACAAAAACAGCGGCCGCCAGAATGAAGCCGCCATACTCGCGGCCGGCAATGATATAGGTCTCATCCCGGACATAGAGATAGAAAGCAAAGAACAGGATCGGAGGTCCCAGATCCAGGATCTGCTTCAACAGCGGGTTGATGGTCTTCTCAGTCATGACCCTGACCTAACATCTCTTCCGGCCGGCACAATGACTTCGCGCCGATTATCCCGCAAATTCGACGATGACGGCACCAGCCGCGATGGTCGCCATAAGAGCCACGCGTCGTGGTCCGGTCTTCTCGCCCAAGATCAGCCAGCCGATCAGAGCCGCGAACACGACCGAGGTTTCGCGCATGACGGCGGCTTCGCCCACGTTGTCGAGACGCGTGGCCAGCATGATGGACCCGAAGGAAAAGAAGGCCACAAAGGCCCCTGTTACGCCCAGCCGCGCAACCGGGGCAAACGGCCTTGGAAGCTGCCCCTTGCGCAAGACCAGATAGGCAATCGGAAATGTCAGGCCATCCAGAAAAAAGAACCACGCGATGAACGTGAATGGATCGGCGGTGGCCCGAATGCCGTAGGCATCCCACGTCGTGTAGGCCGCCACAAAGGCACCGGTCAGCACGGCGAGGGCAAGCGCCAATGGCAGCCGCCCCCGGTCCTCAACGATATGCGTCAGATTATAAAGCGCCAGACCCAGAATACCGGACATCAGAACAGCCAATCCGGCCCATTGGCCGGCATTGAACGTCTCTCCAAATAGAAACCCCGCGCCGATGACGGTGAAAACCGGTCCCATGCCGCGGACAACAGGATAGACGACCGTGTAGGCGCCGACGCTGTAGGCCGCGCCCTGCGCCAGCTTGTAGCCCACGTGAATGATCCAGGCAGCGGCGAAGATCGGCCACATATGCGGCTCTGGCCATGGCACCACGAAAAGTGCAAATGGCATCGCAATCAGGCTGTATGAGGCATCAATCGCCGTCCGGCTGGTCCACGGGTCCAGCTTTCCTTTTTGCAGTGCCCCGAAGAGGGCATGCAAAAAAGCGGCCAGCAAGGCCAGGGCCAACGCCAAAGCCGCCCCCCCTTCTGTGCCTTCAAGCGAGACCAGCCAGGCGCTCATCCCTTGCCCTTCATCGGTCCGGAAATATCCCGGGGAGGTCTGGAGGGGCAGCGCCCCTCCAGCATAAGGTCCGTCATACGTCCAATCCGGTCAGCGCGGCGGCGAATTCTTCCGGATCAAAAGGCTGAAGGTCGTCGATCTGTTCGCCCACGCCGATGGCGTGGATGGGCAGACCAAAG
>CAZMKY010000505.1:0-1771 GCA_964566835.1 uncultured Rhodobacterales bacterium | reverse complement strand
AGCGGCTGGCCGAAACCGGAGCTTTGCGGTAGAGGCGTTCCCAACCCTCGACGCCGCCGCCTTTGAAAATATGAAAGCAGCAGTCCAGCCCGTCGCGCCACAGTCTATCTTCAAGGGGTCTGACCGTGATCAGGGCGCGATCGACATGTCGCGCGCCAACGCGGAGCGCGCGGGGCTTTCCGAAGCAACGACATTCGAAGTGGCTTCAATCAGCGATGCCACGCCCCCCGAAGGCCCGCCAGGTCTGGTCATCGCAAACCCGCCCTATGGCGGCCGGATTGGCAAATCCGGGGGGCTTGGTGGCCTCTATTCTGCGTTCGGACAGCGTATGACAGAGGCGTTCCACGGCTGGCGGATCGCTATGGTGACCTCTGATGTCGGACTGGCCCACGCCACCGGCCTCAACTGGGAAAAGCCTGGCCCCATTGTCGACCACGGCGGTATCAAGATCCGGCTTTATCAGACCAAGATCTGATGCAGTTCAGAGACAGGGCGGCCAACGCCGCGGCCTTGCCAGTGAACGGTCACATCGAAGGTTTCCTTCCCGCTGACTTTCCTGTATGCCCCGCCCATCCAAAGACGTGACGCTTTGACCCCGGCGCATGGAAGGATCTAGGGGTCGGCGGCAATGGGGCCGCCATGAAAACGGAGCACCCGGACCGCCGGGCAGGGCTCCAACTGGGAAAACCTACATGTTCAATGAAGTAAAGAAATCCATCCAGTGGGGTGAGGAAACGCTCACGCTGGAAACCGGCAAAGTCGCGCGTCAGGCAGACGGCTCGGTCATTGCCACACTGGGCGAAACGACTGTCATGGCCAACGTGACCTTCGCCAAAAAAGAGAAAGAAGGCCAAAGCTTCTTTCCTCTGACCGTTCACTACCAAGAGAAGTACTACGCCGCGGGCAAGATCCCCGGTGGTTTCTTCAAACGTGAAGCGCGTCCGACCGAAAAGGAAACGCTGACCGCACGCCTGATCGACCGTCCGATCCGTCCGTTGTTTGCACCGGGCTTCAAGAACGAAGTCCTCGTCATGTGCACGGTACTGAGCCACGATCTGGTCAACGACCCTGACATCGTCGCAATGATCGCAGCTTCGGCCGCGCTGACGATTTCCGGTGTTCCGTTCATGGGCCCGATTGCTGGCGCCCGCGTCGGCTTCGAGGACGGCGACTATGTCCTGAACCCGACGGTCGACGACATGCACGACCTGCGCAACAATCCGGAACAGCGTCTCGACCTCGTCGTTGCTGGCACCAAAGACGCCGTCATGATGGTGGAATCGGAAGCCTATGAGCTGACCGAGGCCGAAATGCTTGGCGCCGTGACTTTTGCGCACGAGCAGATCCAGCCGGTCATCGACCTGATCATCGATCTGGCCGAAGACGCCGCGAAAGAGCCGTTTGACTTCACGCCGCCGGACTATTCCGAAATCTACGGCGTCGTCAAAGCGGCCGGCGAAGACAAGATGCGTGCAGCATATGCCATCACGGACAAGCAAGAACGCACCGCCGCCGTCTCGGCAGCCCGCCAAGAGATCGTCGAAGGTCTGACCGAAGAACAGCAGGCCGACGGGAACCTCGACTCCGCACTGAAGAAGCTGGAATCGAACGTTCTGCGCGGCGATGTCGTCAAGAATGGTCGCCGTATCGACGGTCGCGCACTGGATCAGGTACGTTCCATCGTTGCGGAAACCGGCGTTCTGCCCCGCACCCACGGTTCGGCTTTGTTCACCCGTGGTGAAACGCAAGGCCTTGTCGTAACCACGCTTGG
>CAZMKY010000504.1:0-1813 GCA_964566835.1 uncultured Rhodobacterales bacterium | reverse complement strand
GGCCCATGGGGAGGCCTGCAAAGGTGACGCTAGCGCTCGGATCGCTTGCGCGGACGATGTCAAAACTGGGGGTGCGAGCGTTCGCGCCGTCGAACCGCGCGGTGACCATCTCGTGCAGGCCCGCGATTTCGCTCAGCAGTCGCTGCGTCTGCGTACTCTTTTCGCTGTCATCGAGAGTGGCGACCAGTTCGATCGGCTCGCGCAGGTTGGCTAGGTACTGCTTAAGCTGGCCTTGCATGTTTGCGTCGAGCATCGGTGGTGCGTCCTTCGTATCGGTGAAGCGATGGGGAGAGGATTGGGGCAAGTGCGGGCCCGGCCACCGCACCCCGGTCTCTGGCGTGAGCCAGAAAGGGGGGGGGGAGGGGGTGGCCGGAGGACGGAAAGCCGGGCCCGGCTTGCGACCCTAGGATCAACACCTTCATTCGGCATTCCCTAGGGAGGGTTGGACGCAGACGGGGGGTGTCTGCGTCCAAGCGTTGAAGATCAATCGATCTTAGATCTTGCCGACGAGATCGAGCGAGGGTGCCAGCGTTTCGGCGCCCTCTTCCCAAGCGGCCGGGCAAACCTGGCCGGGGTTCGCGCGGACGTATTGAGCGGCCTTGATCTTGCGCGTCAGTTCATTGGCGTTGCGGCCTACGCCTTCGCAGGTCTGTTCGACGATCTGGATCACGCCGTCGGGATCGACAACGAAGGTCGCGCGGTCGGCCAGGCCAACGCCTTCACGCAGCACGCCGAAGTTGTTGGCGAGAACGTGGTTCTGGTCGCCCAGGAACGGGTACTGCAGCTTGCCGATCTTGTCGGAAGTGTCGTGCCAGGCCTTGTGGCTGAAGTGCGTGTCGGTCGAGACGGCGAACACTTCGACGCCCATGTCCTGGAGCATCGAGTACTTTTCGCCCAGGTCTTCCAGCTCGGTCGGGCACACAAAGGTGAAGTCGGCCGGATAAAAGAAGAACACGGCCCACTTGCCGGCCACGTCCGCTTCGGTGACGTCGTAGAAATCTTCGCCAGCCTTGAAAGCGGTGGCGGTGAACGGTTTGATGGTCGAACCGATAATACCCATTAATTTAGTTTCCCTGATTGAGAGGTTGAAAAGGAGAGGGTGGAAATCTGTTGCACTGCACATAGTCAATGTTGCGATGCAAAAAAGCGAAGAAAAGCGATTGAGATCATCGCTTTTATCAATCGGTAAAACGGGGAATTGTGCGGTTGGTTCCGCAGTGCAGCACGCTTTAGTGCAGTTTAAGGCGCGGCCTTACAATCCGGTTCACCCGGCCGATCGCCATGAGCGAAAGGCCCTTAAGCCAGCCGTGGATCGCGAGCAGGTGCATCGAATAGAGCGAGGTGTAGATGAAGCGCGCCAAGCGACCTTCCACCGCCATGCTTCCGCCCACCAGATTGCCCATCAAACTGCCCACGGTCGAGAACCGACTGAGTGAGACGAGCGATCCATTGTCCTTGTAGACAAAGGGCTTCAACGGCTTTGGCGATTTGCCTGACTTTGCCCGTTTTGCGTTTGTCATCACGCGCAGCAAGTTGTCGTACACCGTCTCCGCCATCTGGTGGGCGGCCTGCGCGCGCGGCGGGATCGGGCGCTTTTCCCCCTCGGGCGTGTAGGAACAACAATCACCGAGCGCGAAGATACGATCATCGTCGAGCGATTGCATCGTGTCGCGCACAAGGATCTGGTTGTTGCGATTGGTCTCGAGACCAAGCGTCGACAGAAAGTCCGCCCCTTTGACGCCGGCAGCCCACACAATGAGGTCAGCGCGGATCGCATCGTCGTCGCGCGTCAGGAACAGGCCCTTGCGCGCCT
>CAZMKY010000503.1:0-3008 GCA_964566835.1 uncultured Rhodobacterales bacterium | reverse complement strand
AACCTGTCGCCCACCAACCCAAGATAAACGAAGCGGCCACACCGGCGATCAGGATGGGCACCAAAGCGCCTCTGGCCCATTTGAAGACGGCAAGCAGGAAGATCGGATAGAGCAGGTAGAATTGCTCTTCCACGGCCAACGACCACATGTGCAGCAACGGAACAGCGTCCGCGCGCAGACCGAAATAGTTGATGGTCTGCCAGAAGTAGAAGTTGACCAGATAGACCTGTGTCAACAGCGCCTCGCGTGACAACTCGGCAAACTGGTCAGGCAAAAAGACGAACCAGGCGGCTGCAAAATACAGA
Organism: uncultured Rhodobacterales bacterium; assembly: GCA_964566835.1. Taxonomy (GTDB): domain Bacteria; phylum Pseudomonadota; class Alphaproteobacteria; order Rhodobacterales; family Rhodobacteraceae; genus CAZMKY01. The sequence continues at coordinate 2,703 of CAZMKY010000503.1, read as the reverse complement.
ACCAGCGTGGCCAGAAGCGCGGGCATCAGACGTCGGAAGCGTGCCAAATAGAAGCGCGTCAGCGAAAAGCGCCCAGCGTGCAAGTCGCGAACAAGCAGACGCGTGATCAGAAAGCCGGAGATGACGAAGAAGACATCCACACCAATGAACCCGGCCTCGCCCATTGGAACCAATTTGAAATGGAACACAGCGACGAGCAGAATTGCGACGGCGCGTAAGCCGTCGATCTCTGGTCTGAATTCTGTGCCTTGTTGTCCCGACATGGATCCTCTTGGTCAGACACACCATCTGCCCGATGGAATGGGGTCAGAGTAGGGCGCAGGCTATGAACCACACTTACTTGCAAAGACGCTGTTTCACTTTCGCCACGCTTGCGAGCAGGGCATCCGGATGCCAAGACGGCTCTAGTTCAAAGAGTTCGTGATGCGTGTCGCCTATCTGACCAACCTCTATCCGACTGTCAGCCACAGTTTCATCCGTCGCGAGATCTTCGCGTTGGAACGTCAGGGTTTCGAAGTCGTGCGGTATGCCTTTCGAGGGTGGGACACCGACCTCGTTGATCCCGACGACATCGCAGAACAGGCACGGACGCGCCACACCCTCCGAAACGGTTTGGGCCCGCTGTTGGGAACATTGCTCAAGACTGCGTTTGCACACCCAGTGGCTTTTGGCCGGGCCGCGCGATTGGCATGGGCGCTTTCAAAACGTGCGCACCAGCCACGGCACTATTACGCGATATACCTCGCCCATGCTTGTCAGCTTTTGATGTGGCTTAAGGATGCGCCGGTCGATCACTTGCACGCTCATTTCGCAACCAATCCGGGCGATGTGGCCTGCCTTCTGAAAGCGCTCGGGGGCCCAAGCTACAGCTTCACTGTCCATGGCCCGGGCGAGTTGGATAACGCCAACAGGCTTCATCTTCGCGAAAAACTGGCCGGGGCCGAATTTGCCGTGGGGATTAGCCGCTTCACAGTCAGCCAGGTGATGCGTGAAACTGACCCCAACGACTGGGGCAAGCTTCACGTCGTTCATTGCGGTCTGGAAGACAGTGCGTTTGCCGATCCTTTGCCCGACATGCCGGAAACCCCGACATTTCTGCTGGTCGGCCGTCTAAGCGCCGTGAAGGGCCACATCCTTGCGATTGATGCATTTGCTCAGATCGCTAGCGACATCCCAAATGCCAGCATGGTCTTTGTCGGAGACGGCGATCTTCGCCCGTCGCTTGAACGTGCTGTTGCCGAAGCGGGTTTGGAAGGTCGTGTGACTTTCCTCGGATGGCAAAGCGCAGAGGGTGTGCGCGACGCCGTTCGTCGGGCGTCCGTTCTGGTGCAGCCCAGTTTCGCCGAGGGACTGCCTGTCGTGATCATGGAGGCCATGGCGCAAGGCCGTCCGGCGATCGCTTCGCAAGTCAACGGAATGCCTGAACTGGTCAGGCCGGGCGAGACTGGATGGCTGGTGCCGCCCGGGGATGTCGCTGCCCTGTCAGACGCGATGATCGCGGCTGCACGCCTTCCGACGCAGGACCTTGAACGGCTGGGTCGAAACGCGTTCAACGCGGTGTCCGAACGACACCGCGTCGACGCTTCCGCCAAGACGCTGGCGGATCTGATTTCAAAGTCGAACTAGAGCTGCCGAAAAGCGCCACGAGCTGGCGGTTCTGCCCTGTCCTCCAGCAACAGATCCTTGTCTGGCGCCCAGCCTTGGGCTTCGGTGTCGATGGCTTGCGACCCGGGCATGGGGCGCGGAAGGGGGATCGTCTGACCAGAGCTGTCAGTAACCGGATTCATCGGCGGCAACTTTGAGAGCCGATTGATCCGGATCTTGACCGTTCCATCCGTCCAAGTCGTGGCGCTTGTATTGGTCACGCGAAGACCACTTGTCTCGGCGGACACGGAAAACTCGCCACGCTCCGCATAGTAGAACCCGTTGGCCAACATGAAGTGACCTGAATTCTCGGCCAGCGCTTCAAGCCAGTAGATCTGATCAGTCGGATTGGCTTCGCCAGACCCGTCGGCGAGAAGCTCGGTGATATCTGTGTAGGGAATTGTGAAACTTTCGCCCGGGTTCACTTCGGTTGCGAGGCTAACCGTTTGGCCATCGAAATTGTGCCGGACGCCTTTGTAGCGCGTTGTTACGCCGGGGATCGCTTCGCTCAGGTCAATTGGCGCGTATGGATCAATGGGAACGTCGAGATTAGGTGCATGCACGATGTCGTTTTCAATCGTGTAGATCTCATAGACATCAATGCCGTCTTGAAGGCGCCAGTTCTCGGATTGACCGGGAGAGTTTGCAGTCGTTCGCATGTTCACAGCAGTGACGGCATGCAAAGCGATCGGGTTCTCGAAGTTATCCGGCGTCGGCCCACCGCCCAAGGTGAATTTCATACTCGCACCAAAAGGGTTGGGGTGAAAATTCTTAACGTTGGGTTGGTAGCAATAGACGTTCCGCAAGGTGCTGCCGCCTGCGTCGCAGCTGACGTGCAATAGTGTCTTGGAGGTGCCGACAAGTATGGCACGATCGATGATAGCGTTGATTGGGGAATCCGGTGTGCCTGCCGCATTCTCCTTCAGGTTCAATACTTCAAACCCGCCTTCCACCACCATGCGTTCCATGTTGATGTACGCGCCGGCACGACCACTTGTGTTGGGGCGAAGCGCCGCGTTGTCTGCAAGGCGCCCGGCCAGCGCTGACCATCCACACCTT
>CAZMKY010000502.1:0-2186 GCA_964566835.1 uncultured Rhodobacterales bacterium | reverse complement strand
GTAAAGACATCGCTGATCCTGAAGACCAGCGGTTCGCCGTGTGGACAAACAATCAGGTCACTCCAGCCGTGCGGTCGAATGTTGCAGTAGATTTGCGTTACGTCATCAAGCGGAAGTGCATCGTTATTCATTTCTCCGACGTACCACGTTCATGGGGACTGAGGTAGGTATGGGCTCGAACCCGACCTTCGCTACACCACGCCTCAGACTGGAACCTGCCTCTCGCCGCTCTATGGTGTCCCCTAAGAAAGCCACCACCGGGGAGAGGGTGAAAGATGGAAGCGCTGAAAGGGATCAAGGTCCTCGATTTCACACATGTTCAGTCGGGGCCGACCTGCACACAACTTCTGGCGTGGTTCGGGGCCGACGTCATCAAGGTTGAACGCCCGGGCGTGGGCGATGCGACGCGCAAGCAACTTGTCGATGTGCCCGGCGCTGACAGCCTTTATTTCACCATGCTCAACCACAACAAGCGGTCGATCGAGCTGAACACCAAGGCGCCGGAAGGCAAAAAAGTTCTGACGCGGTTGATCGAAGAATGCGATGTCATGGTCGAGAATTTTGCGCCCGGCGCGCTCGAACGGATGGGCTTCTCATGGGACCGCGTGCAAGAAATCAATCCACGGATGATCCTGGCGTCCATCAAGGGGTTTGGCCCCGGCCAATACGAAGACTGCAAGGTCTACGAGAATATCGCGCAATGTGCTGGTGGCTCGGCCTCGACCACAGGCTTTCTCGATGGCCCGCCCCTGGTGACGGGCGCGCAGATCGGGGACAGCGGCACCGGTCTTCATCTGGCCCTAGGCATCGTGACCGCGCTTTACCACCGGACCCATTCCGGGCGCGGGCAGAAGGTCGACGTAGCCATGCAGGACGGCGTTTTGAACCTGACGCGGGTAAAGCTGCGCGACCAGCAACGCCTCGCCGCCGGACCTTTGACGGAATACAGCCAATTCGGCGAGGGCGTTCCTTTCGGCGAAGCGACACCCCGCGCGGGCAACGACTCCGGTGGGGGTCAGCCGGGTCGCATCCTGAAGTGCAAGGGCTGGGAGACCGATCCCAATGCCTACACCTATTTCATCACGCAGGCGGCTGTCTGGGGCAATGTCTGTGACGTGATCGGTCGTCCTGAATGGAAGACGGCCGACGGCTATGCCACGCCGCCAGAGCGGCTGGACAAGTTGAACGAGATTTTCGAGGCGATTGAAGCCTGGACCATGACAAAGACCAAGTTCGAAGTGATGGAGATCTGCAATCCGCTGAACATCCCCGTAGGTCCGATCCTGTCGACCAAGGAGTTGATCGAGGATGAGGGGCTGAAAGCCACGGGCACCATCGTTGAGGTCGATCATCCAACGCGCGGCGCCTATCTTTCGGTCGGTTGCCCGATCAAGTTGTCGGCTAGCCCTGCGGACGTCCAGCGAAGCCCTCTCCTTGGGGAGCATACCGAGGAAGTCCTGCGCGACGTTCTGGGCTACTCCGAAGACGCCTTTGCCGCCGTCGTGGAAAGCGGTGCGGTGGGGGACATTCCCCGCGCAGACGGCTAAGCGCCAGCGTCGTCCGAAATTCCAATCGTCGCAGTCAATTCTGACGGAATTGAACCCGATTTTGTCGGCATGGGACCACTCGGCCTGCAACATTGCTTCAAAAGTGGCGCTGTATGGCCGTTCCGTGAAAGAAATCACTTCCCAAACGTCCGTGAAAAATCTTATTGTTTTTTCACGACCTCGCAAATGTCAGGCCGGATCTGACTGAACCACTTTGAAAGAAGACGCCCATGTCCGACATCGAAATCGCCCGCGCCGCCAAGAAGAAGCCTATTCAGGAAATCGGCGCGAAACTGGACATTCCAACAGAGCATTTGCTGCCCTACGGCCATGACAAGGCAAAGGTCAGCCAGGAGTTCATCAACTCCGTTCAGGACCGCGAAGACGGTAACCTGATCCTCGTAACCGCCATCAACCCCACCCCAGCTGGCGAGGGTAAGACCACGACAACCGTGGGGCTGGGCGTCGGTCTGAACCGCATTGGCAAGCGGACCGCCATCTGCATTCGCGAAGCCTCGCTTGGGCCGAACTTCGGCATGAAGGGCGGCGCGGCGGGCGGCGGCTATGCGCAGGTTGTGCCGATGGAGGACATGAACCTCCACTTCACGGGCGATTTCCATGCCATCACCAGCGCACACA
>CAZMKY010000501.1:0-2435 GCA_964566835.1 uncultured Rhodobacterales bacterium | reverse complement strand
GGCCCATGGTGCGTATTTCTCTGGTTCACGTTCAATCATGCTTGGCGTCGGCGTCCATCGTGGCCATTCGGCTTTGCGCGCGACCACGGCTTCGCCAGCGAAGTTCCGCCCTTCAGCTCCGACAGCGACGCCGTAGCGAATAGCCTGACCATCCCCAAGACTAAGGTAGAGGAAATGGTTCCAGGGCGTGACATGGATCTCGCCTTTCGGGATCGAATTGCGGATCGGGACCAGCTGGACCTTAAAGCGATCTTCAACGGACAGGGGTTGCGCGCCTTTGGCCGTTGTCGCAACAAGGCCAGCGGCCCCGGACGCGATGAAGTGACGGCGTGTGAGCATGACGAAAGCTCCTCTCGTACTGAACCAAGTTCGATGCGCACGACCCCGTGCGCGCTGGTTACTTAACGATCAGAGCGGAATTTGGTTTCAAGCCGGGGAAAGTTGCCCAAAAAGCCGAGCCCCATGTTCAGCCATATAGATCCTGAGCCAAGGCGTATACTTAGCCGGGTTCGCGGCGATCTCTTTCCTGAGATCCGACAAGGAAATCCATGTCACATCTTCGACTTCGTCCGGGTTCAGATTGTAGGCCAGATCAAGCGGCGCGTCTGCCGTGTAGAGGTCCACGACCTCGTGTTCGATCAAGCCACCGCCCACTTCGGCACGGTATTCAATCCGGTCCCGATGAATGGGCGTCAGGCCCGTGATGCCAAGCTCTTCGTCAAGGCGTCGGACGGCGCAGACCTCAGGCGCTTCGTCCCAGAGAGGGTGGGTGCAACACGTGTTCGCCCAAAGGCCGGGCGTGTGATACTTGGACAGTGCCCGCTGCTGTATCAGCGTCTGATCCCCGTTCATGACAAAGACGCTGACGGCCTTGTGGCGCAGTCCCTTTTGGTGGACCTCCAGCTTTTCGACTGGCGTCAGTTGGTCGCCCGACCATGCCGGGATCATCTGAGTCATGCGTATGTCTCCGGCACCAGACGGGTCAGGTGTGCAAGGTTCTTCAAGCCGATCTTCAAGTGCGCCATTGGCCGCGCCTTGACCAGCTTCTTGTTCATATAGGCCTCAAAGGTCAGGCGCTGCACGTCGACATCGTGACACAGGCTGACGAACCTTTCCCGCCGTTCGTCGGATTTGTAGTAGGCGTCCTGCATGGAGCGCAGCACCCTGAAGACGGTCTTGTGCTCTTTCATGAAGGCCTTGCGTGCCAATGCGAGGTCCTTGGCCCGCCCCGACGCAAGCGTGGCCTCTGCCGCCATCGCCGCAACGCGGCCGCCCATCATGGCGTAGTAGATCCCTTCGCCCGAGGACGGGGCGACAACTCCTGCGGCATCGCCTGCCAGGACGACGTCTTTGCCATTGTCCCACTTGTCCAATGGCTGAAGCGGGATCGGCGCGCCTTCCCGGCGGATGGTCTCGCAGTGTTCCAACCCGCTTGCGACGCGCAGTTCCGCCGTGGCTTTTTTCAGGTCGACACCGTCAACGCCGGTGCCCATGCCAACGCTGGCGCTGGCCCCATGCGGGAAGACCCAGCCGTAGAAATCCGGGCTGATCGCACCGTCGTAGATGACGTCGCAGCGTTCCGGGTCATATTGCCCGATCTTTCCCGGTGCCTTGATGATCTCGTGATATGCGATCACGTAGGGAATCGTGTCGCCACCCGGCACCTCAGCCCGTGCGACGTCCGAGCGGGCACCATCAGCGCCGATGATCAGGCGGGTCTCCAGCCGCTTTTCTTCGCGCGTTTCCTTGTCGCGGAAAATGACGGTTGGCCCGGCCTCGCTCCGTTCAATTCGAAGGAATGTTCCGGTAAAGCGTCCAGCCCCGGCGTCCTTCGCACGGACGCGCAGATACTCATCGAAATGCTCGCGATCCACCATTCCGACAAAGCCGTTCTCGATCGGAATGTCGACGCTGCGTTGCGTCGGTGAAATCATCCGCGCAGTTGAGATCTTGGCGACCAGTTGACTGTCTGGGATATCGAAATCGGCGATCAGTCGGGGTGGGATGGCCCCGCCGCAAGGTTTGATCCGTCCGGCCCTGTCCAGAAACGCGACCTTGTGCCCTGCTTTTGCGAGATCCTCCGCAGCGATGGCGCCGGATGGGCCTCCGCCGACAACGATGACATCGTAGCGCATTATCATTCTCCCGGTACGAAGGCTTTGGTCGCCGTCGGTGTGGCAAGGATGCGATGGGCGACCCAAGCCGCGGCAAGGAACAGAACCGCCTCAGCGGCAAAAAGCGTGCCATAAGCCTGAGCGTCGGGCAGGACGAGGCGCGCCAGATCCAGTGTTGCCGTTGCAAGCAAGCCGGCAAGGCCTGCGGCCACAGCTTGCGACGCGCCGAACAGCCCCATGCGGGTGCCCGTACTGCCGTCTTCTGCTGCAGCAAGCCGCATCATGGAGCCAATCGCGCCCACCACAAAAATGCCGTTGCCA
>CAZMKY010000500.1:0-1833 GCA_964566835.1 uncultured Rhodobacterales bacterium | reverse complement strand
CGTTTTTGGGTCAATCTGCGGAGAGGGTCGCGACATCCGGCGGATCATACTCATCGTGCGGGACGTCGGACGATCATCGTCGCCAATTGTACCGCCGCGGCGGGAGATGGACCGGATGAAGGCAGGTCCGGGACCGACATATCCGGAATCGGCGTCTGCATAGGTCATGATCAGCGCCCCTATCAGCGCCAGGTCACGCCAGAAATTGCCGAGGACATCGACCGTAGGGCCTGACATCAGGATCATGTAACTGGCCCAGAACACCATGATGGCCAGCAGAAGCGCGGCTGCACGGCGCTGAACACCGGTCAGGATCATGACAGCCAGAGTAAACACACCCAGATGTGTTAAAAAGGTCGAGATCCAAGCGGGCAGGAACTGGTCCAGAAGGACGCTGACGTCCGTGCCGGGAAAGACACCGATTGCGAAGGCGATGAAGTAGGACGAAATCAGAATGCGGACGACATTCTGCGTCGTCACCTTCTGCCACGAGAAGCTGCGAAAAACCGTTTTGGCCACAGGTCGAATACTCCTGATCAAATGCGTGGCCTACCTAGGCCGGGAATACTCGACAAAAAACCATTGGCAAAATCGTGCCGAACAAAGTGTTTGACCGCACTGTTCATCGACAGTCCGGCGCTTCGAAGGTCTGATCATGGTCTTTTGATGGCTCAGGCGGGGCCAAAATGTGGCCCCGTGAATCTCAGCTTTCGGCTTCAGGCGTCGACTCTGGTGCCGGATCATCGTCTTCCGGCTGCTCGGCGATCCAAGCCACGCTTACCACTTCTTCGCCCTTGGACGTGTTGAAGACGCGTACGCCGCCAGCACCGCGCGATCGGAACGAGATACCGTCGATCGGCACGCGGATAGACTGTCCTTTCGACGTGGCCAGCATGATCTGGTCGCCCATTTCGACCGGGAAACTGGCGACCAACGGACCACCGCGCATGGCGGCATCCATGGCGCGCACGCCTTGGCCGCCGCGACCGCGGACGGGGTAGTCATGGCTCGACGACAGCTTGCCGGCGCCTTCCGACGTGACCGTTAGGATGAGATCTTCTGCCGCCGACATCTCGGCGTAGCGTTCCGGCGTCAATTGACCCTCAGCCACGGCCTCTTCGTCGTCATCGACGTCAGCCTCGTCTTCGATCGCACCTGCCATCAGCCGGCGTTGTTTGAGATAGGCTGCGCGTTCGGCAGGGTCGGCTTCAAAGTGCCGGATCACGGCCATGGAGACGACGCGATCATTGCCTGCAAGCTTGATGCCCCGAACACCGGTCGAATCCCGTCCTTTGAACACGCGCACGGCGGTGGACGGGAAGCGAATGGCGCGGCCAGACGCCGTGACAAGCATGACGTCGTCGTCCTCGGACGCGATGCGCGTGTTCACGAGTTCGACGCCCTCGGGTAGCTTCATGGCTATCTTGCCGTTCGACTTCACATTGGTGAAATCGCTGAGCGCATTCCGACGCACATCACCGGCTGACGTTGCAAAGACAACTTGCAGTTCGTCCCAGTCGGCCTCTTCGCGGTCCACCGGCATGATGGCGGCAATCGAGACACCTGTCGGGATCGGCAAAATGTTGACGATAGCCTTGCCGCGCGAGGTCCGCCCACCAAGGGGCAAACGCCACGTCTTAAGCTTGTAGGCCATACCATCTGTCGTGAAGAACAGAAGCTGCGTGTGTGTATTGGCCACGAACAGCGTGGTTACGACATCATCTTCCTTAAGTCCCGCGCCGGACAACCCTTTGCCACCACGACGCTGTGCGCGGTAGTCGGCCAGTGGAGTGCGCTTGATGTAGCCGGTCTGCGTCACCGTCACGACCATGT
>CAZMKY010000499.1:0-12107 GCA_964566835.1 uncultured Rhodobacterales bacterium | reverse complement strand
GACATACCCCATTCTTCGATATAGCCGTGACCGCCGTAGACCTGCTGCGCGGCCGTGCAGTATTCAAAGCCCTTGTCGGTCAGGAAGCCCTTGATCACCGGCGTCAGCAGAGAGATCAGACCGTCAGCAGCTTCGTCACCTTCGCGGTGATGCTTGTCGATCAGGTGCGCACCCCAATATGTGAACGCCCGCGCGCCTTCGACAAAGCTCTTCTGGTCCATCAGGTTGCGACGAATGTCCGGGTGCACGATCAGCGGATCCGCCGGGCCGTCCGGGTTCTTGGTGCCGGTCACGTCACGGCCCTGGAGACGGTCATTGGCGTATGCCACCGCGTTTTGATAGGCGGCCTCGGCTTGCGCATAGCCTTGCAGGCCAACACCCAGACGCGCTTCGTTCATCATCGTGAACATCGCGCGCATCCCCTTGTGCTCTTCGCCCAAAAGGAAGCCCGTCGCGCCGTCGTAGTTCATGACGCAGGTAGAATTGCCGTGGATGCCCATCTTCTCTTCGATCTTGCCGACCGAGACGCCGTTTCGCGCGCCGAGGGATCCGTCTTCGTTCACCATGAATTTCGGCACGATGAAAAGGCTGACGCCCTTGATGCCTTCCGGCCCGCCCACGATCTTTGCCAGAACGAGGTGGATGATGTTGTCCGCCATGTCGTGGTCACCGGCCGAGATGAAGATCTTCTGCCCGGTGATCTTGTAGCTGCCGTCGGCCTGCGGTTCGGCCTTCGTGCGCATCATGCCAAGGTCGGTCCCGGCATGTGGCTCGGTCAGGTTCATGGTGCCCGTCCAGTCGCAGGACACCATTTTCGGCAGGTAGGTCGCCTTTTGTTCGTCGCTGCCGTGGGCATGGATGGCCGAGTAGGCGCCATGCGTCAGGCCTTGGTACATGTTGAAGGCCATGTTCGAAGAGACGAACATCTCACCGACTGCCGTGCCCAGAAGGTAGGGCATGCCTTGACCGCCATACTCCGGATCGCAATCCAGACCCGTCCAGCCACCTTCTTTCATCTGCTCGAAGGCATCCTTGAATCCGGTCGGCGTGTAGACCACCCCGTTCTCGAGACGACAACCTTCGGTGTCACCAACCTGGTTCAACGGCGCCAGAACCTCTGACGAGATCTTTCCGGCTTCTTCCAGAACAGCCGACGTAAAGTCAGCGTCCAATTCGTCATAGCCCGGCGTGCTGCTCTTCGAGATTTCCAACACGTCGTGGAGGACGAACTGCATGTCTTTGGTCGGTGGCGTGTATTGGGGCATGAGCGGTCTCCCTAAAGGTTTTTTTCTACTCGGCGGCCTTGTCGGCCGTTTCGAGCGATTTGATCATTTTGGCGGCCCAATCCATTTGCTCGCGCAGATCGGTAATGGCTTCGTCCAGCTCGCGGCGCTGGTCTTCCATGTCAGTCAGGCGGCGTTGGCCCACTTCGTAAGAGGCCTGAAGCTGGGTCAGTTGCTGGTCAGCCGGGTCGTATAGATCCAGAAGCTGGCGGATTTCTTCGAGGCTGACGCCAAAGCGCTTGCCGCGCAGGATCAGTTTCAGCCGCGCGCGATCGCGACGGGTGAAAAGGCGGCGGGTGCCCTGACGTACAGGGAACAGAAGTTCTTTTGATTCATAGAATCGCAGTGTCCGAGGCGTGACATCGTAAGCGTCACACATTTCACGGATGGTCATGTATTGCTCTTGCATGGATCTCTCGCTCCATTCACTTGGGGCTCATGACATGCCCATCTGAAGGAGGTCTCGCAACCCCGCTTGACGTGCACGTCATCTGTAACGCTGCGTCACGAAATTCGCGCGTAGCATTCGCTCGAATGACCCTAGGTCAGCGGTAATTTTTGAAAAGTCCGAGGGCCGAATTTAATCGAGGCTGCCCTGCACTTCGGCACGCTGCGCTTCGAGTTCGGCAATCGTTTCATCAAGCTGGACACGCTCTTTGCGCAGCGCATCTAGCTGACGGTCAGCAAGGCGAACGAATTCTTCAAGTTGTGCGCTATCGCCCTGATGTTCGCGGATTTCCAGCCATTGGCGGATTTCTTCCAGCGAAAAGCCCCAACGACGACCACGCAGGATCAAAGTCATTCTTGCCAATTCGCGGGGCCCGTAGAAGCGGGCGCGGCCTTCCTTATCGGGGGCAAGAAGCTCGATATACTCATAATAACGCAGTGTACGTGGGGTCACGTCAAAGCGCGCGCACATTTCTTTGAAACTCAGACGCTCGTCCGACATATAAAACTGCCTCTCTCCCTGACGAACAAAGTAAAGCCATGCGCCTTCGGGATCAATCGCGACTTGCAGGTCTTTGCCGGTCTCACGATAACGGTCAGGTTACACCGCTGGAGGCAGTCCAATGGACGAAGAGCGTCGTAAGATCGTAGCGCGTCAGTTTATCGAAAGCATACCGCATGCGCGCGCCGTTGGCATGCAGTTGACCGAGATCGGCAGCGGCACAGCCGAGATCCGGATGCCTTATGACGCGCGTCTGATTGGTGACCCCAGCACCGGTGTTTTGAGCGGTGGGGCGGTGTCAACTTTGATGGACACATGTGGCGGCGCGGCGGTGATGAGCCATCCGTCTTCGCCCGGAGGAACGGCAACGATCGACCTTCGCATCGACTATATGCGCGCGGCGACCCCGGGTCAGGCCATTGTCGCGAAAGCCACGTGCTATCACATCACGCGATCTGTGGCTTTTGTCCGCGCGGTCGCGCTGGATGACGATCGAGAGAACCCCGTCGCGACCGCGACAGGTGCGTTCACGGTTCAATAGGTGGCAGCGATATGAGGCAGCGTCCGGAACCCGTCCAGATCATCAAGAAGCGCCGCGACGAAGCGCTGGCCAGCCTTGTTGGTGGCATTCCATATGTTCAGTTCCTCGGCATTTCTTTCGAGCGCCACGGCGATGAACTGACTGCAGTGCTGAACTATGACGACAAGCTGATTGGCAACCCGCTTTTGCCGGCGCTGCACGGCGGCGTGACGGCCGCTTTTCTTGAAACAGCAGCATTGGTCGAACTCGGTTGGCAATCGCTTTGGGAGGCGGTCGAAAGCGGTGCGTCCAAGACGGCTGATGCCGAAGATGCTCTGCCGATCCGCATGCCGAAGACGATCGACTTCACCGTGGACTATCTGCGCTCTGGTCTGCCGCGTGACGCCTATGCGCGTGCGCGCGTCAATAGGTCCGGTCGGCGTTACGCCTCGGTGCATGTTGAAGCCTGGCAAGACAACCGCTCGCGCTTGTTTGCGCAGGCGACCGGTCACTTCCTGATGCCACCTGCCGTAACTGAATGACGCCGGAAACACCCGAAGCCGAGGTCACGCATCGACGGGTTTTGGGGATTGCGGTCCCCATCGTCTTGTCGAACGCGACCGTGCCACTTCTTGGTCTTGTCGACACTGGGGTTGTCGGTCAGATCGGTGACCCGGTCCCGATCGGCGCAGTAGGAATCGGTGCGATCATCCTGTCGGCCGTCTACTGGGTGTTCGGCTTTCTCAGAATGGGGACCACTGGTCTGGCGGGGCAGGCACTGGGCGCCAAGGACACCGAGGAATTCAATACACTTCTCATCCGGGTCTTGCTGATCGGCGGTGCTGCGGGTGGCTTTATCATTTTGCTTCAAGCCCCGATTTTTGCCGGGGCCTTTTGGGTTTCGCCTGCCAGCGCCGACGTGGAGACACTGGCGCGCGACTACATGAGCATAAGGGTTTGGTCCGCCCCGGCTGCAATCGCGCTTTTTGGGATTACGGGTTGGCTGATCGCGGCGGAACGAACACGCGCCGTTCTGGTGCTGCAGATCTGGATGAACGGTATCAATATCCTGCTGGATCTTGTTTTCGTCCTTGGTTTTGGATGGGGGGTCAGCGGCGTTGCGCTTGCGACCTTCCTCGCTGAGTGGTCGGGTCTGGGGCTGGGTCTCTGGTTCTGCCGCGGCGCCTTTCAGCCACCGGGCTGGTTGAATTGGACGCGCGTTTTCGACCGCGCACGGCTTTGGCGCATGGCCTCCGTCAACTCTGACATCCTTCTGCGGTCACTGCTGTTGCAGAGCATCTTCATCTCATTCCTCTTTTTTGGCTCGGAACTGGGCGATGTAACGCTCGCGGCCAACCAGATCCTGCTGCAGTTTCTGCACCTGACGGCCTACGCGCTCGACGGGTTCGCATTTGCCGCCGAGGCGTTGGTGGCGCAAGCGGCGGGGGCAGGGGCGGTGCAGCGCTTGAGGCGAGCGAGCCTCCTCTCGTCGGTCTGGGGACTGGGCGCGGCGGCCCTGATGAGTGTGGCATTCTTCGTGGCAGGCGAATGGATAATCGATACCCTGACAACGTCGGAAGACGTGCGGGTTGTCGCGCGTGTGTTTCTTCCGTGGATGGTGGTCATGCCACTACTGGGGGTCGCGTCTTTCATGCTGGACGGAATATTCATCGGCGCCACGCGAACGGCCGACATGCGCAACATGATGCTGATATCGGCCCTGATTTACTGGGCAGCGGTTTTGACCCTGATGCCGGCCTTTGGAAACATGGGCCTTTGGCTGGCGCTTGGGATCAGTTTTGTCGCACGTGGGGCGACGCTAGCGTTGCGCTATCCTGCGCTGGAGCGATCAATCGCGCGTCCGGCTTAGGCCTTTTGCATTTGGGTATTTCGAAACAGAGGAGGTTTCAGAGCCAGCGCTCGACCTCTGTACCGACAAGGTCTGACACCGAATTGGCACCTGCGTCGGAAACGGCCTTGTCGATCTCTCTGACGATGTCGCCCACCAGTGAAAGGCCCTGATAGGTCAGGGCGGAGTAAAGCTGTACCGCGGATGCACCGGCTTTGATTTTGGCCAAGGCATCCGCACCGCTGGAGATCCCGCCGACGCCAATCAGTGGCATATCTTCACCGAGTTCTTGGCTGAGACGTGCAAGGACGCGCGTCGATTTCGCAAAGAGCGGCCTGCCGGAGAGACCTCCAGCTTCGCCCTTGTGTGGGGAAGAGAGGCTCGAGCGGTCGAGCGTCGTGTTCGTCGCAATGATGGCATCAACCCCGGCGTTGCGGGCGACGGCCGCGACTTCTGACAGCTCTGCATCCGTCAGGTCCGGTGCAATCTTGAGAAAGACGGGCAGCGCCTTTGGCAGCGCGACCTTCGCGTCCATCACTTGCGCCAAAAGCGCTGCAAGCGCGTCTTTCCCCTGAAGATCGCGTAGTTTTTCGGTGTTGGGTGAGGACACGTTGACCGTCGCGAAATCCACATGCGCGCCTGCAACCGCAAGCACTTTGGCGAAATCGGCGGCCTTGTCGTCGCTGTCCTTGTTGGCGCCGAGGTTCAGGCCAACAGGTATGCCGGAAGGCCGCATTGAAAGTCTGTCCGCAATGGTCTCAACCCCATCGTTGTTGAAGCCGAAGCGGTTGATGACGCCCTGGTCTTCCGACAAGCGGAAAAGTCGTGGCTTCGGATTGCCCGGCTGTGGTCGAGGGGTGGCAGCGCCGACCTCGAGAAAACCAAAGCCGCTTTGCATCAGGGGCGACACCGCAACGGCATTCTTGTCGAAGCCTGCCGCAAGACCGACGGGGTTCGGCAGGTCCAGCCCGGCGACGGACGTCTTCAGCCGGGGGCTGGTCGTGACGCCGGGGCGGGGCGCGAATGGTGTCGAGAGCGCCTTCAGGGCCAAGCCATGCGCCGCTTCCGGATCCATTTTGTGAAAGGCGGCGAGGGCCAGACGTTCAGCAAGCGTCATACAACACCTTCCGGCATTGTGTTGCCTGCGCCCATGGCCCGCGACCAACGGACATCGGACAGTCGGAGACGACGGTAGAGATGCGGGAACAGTTGCCCGCCGCGGGAGGGCTCCCAAACCAGTGCTGCGCCCAAAGGCTCTGTTTCCACGGCAAGGACCATGAGTTCGGTTTCGCCCGCAAAATGCTTGTCGGCCGTCTCTTGTGCCTGTGTGGCGGTCGAGAAGTGGATATAGCCGTCGGCGACATCGATCGGAGCACCGTCGCTTTCGCCGGCTTCACAAAGTGCCACCCATTCAGGCGTACGCAGGATTTTATAGATCAACATAGGCCGACCGAATGGCCTGACGTAACGGAGCCGTCAAGAGGAGGCTTCACGCCCGCCAGTTCCCCCGCTAGGCTGAAGGGTGTCCAACACTAGGGGTAATACATGAAACCGCTTCTGACCTCTGCCGCAGCGCTTATGCTGTCGGCTGGTGCCGCTGCCGCGGACTACAACATCACCATTCTCCACACGAATGATTTCCATGACCGTTTTGAGCCGATCAGCCGCTTCAATTCCGGCTGTTCGGAAGAAGACAACGCGGAAGGCAAGTGCTTCGGTGGTGCTGCGCGACTGGTCACGGCCATCGCGGACGCCAAGGCACGCCATGACAACTTCTTGCTGCTTGACGCTGGCGACCAGTTCCAAGGCACGCTTTTCTTCCAGTACTATGGTGGTGACGTGCAGGCCGAGGTGATGAACACCTTGGGCTACGACGCGATGGCCGTCGGTAACCACGAGTTCAACAATGGCCCCGAAGGCCTGGCCGCATTCGTTGAAAAGGTGAACTTCCCGGTCCTGATGTCGAATGCTGACACGTCTGGTTCCAATGTTCTTTCGGGGCTGATCGAGAAGTCGATCGTGATCGAAAAGAACGGCGAGAAAATCGGCATCGTTGGCGTCACGCCAAAGAACAATGACGAGCTGTCATCGCCCGGTCCGAACATCATCTTCACCGATCCATCGCCCGCCATTCAGGCCGAGGTCGATGCGCTGACGGCAGATGGTGTGAACAAGATCATCGTGCTTAGCCATTCGGGCTTTGCCGTCGATCTGGTCATCGCACAGAACACGTCGAACGTTGACCTGATCGTCGGTGGCCACACGAACACCTTCCTGTCGAACACCGACGAAGATGCAGATGGCCCTTACCCGGAAATGATGAACGGCGTGCCGATTGTGCAAGCTTTTGCATTCGGCAAGTATCTGGGCGAGCTGGAGCTGACCTTTGACGATGAAGGCAACCTCAAATCGGCCAACGGCAATCCGATCCTGATCGACGCTTCGGTGACCGAGGACGCAGCCACCAAGGCGCGGATCGCAGAACTTGCCGCACCTCTGGACGAAATCCGGAGCGAAGTCGTGGCCCAGTCCGGTGGCTTCATCGAAGGCGACCGCAGCGTCTGCCGTGTTGAAGAGTGCCCGATGGGCAACCTCGTCGCTGATGCCATGCTGGACCGTGTGGCCGATCAGGGCATCGACATTGCCTTCGCAAACTCTGGCGGGATCCGGTCTTCCATCGATGAAGGCGAAGTCACCATGGGTGAAGTCATGACGGTTCTGCCGTTCCAGAACACCCTGTCGACCTTCACGACGTCAGGTGAAAACCTGTTGGCCGCGCTTGAGAATGGCGTGAGTCAAGTGGAAGAGGTCGCAGGTCGCTTCCCGCAGGTGGCCGGCATGACCTTCACTTGGAACCCGAATGCAGAACCGGGCAGCCGTATCGTGTCCGCAACGGTTGGCGGCGCGGCGCTTGATCCGGCGGCGACTTACGGTGTCGTGACCAACAACTACGTGCGTGGCGGCGGCGACGGCTACAAGATGTTTGTCGATGCGCCGGACGCGTATGACTTCGGTCCTGATCTTGCCGATGTTCTGGCCGAATACATGGCCGCTCAGGGCAGCTCCATGCCGATGGTCGAAGGTCGCATCACCAAGTCTGAGTGACGTCTGTTGAAATCGGGACGGTGCGTGATCTTGCGCGCCGTCCCAACAAGATCGCCATTGCGATCGATGTGTTCAACGTGAACATGTAGACGGGATAAGCCAGCAGAATTGCCGACCATTGACCCACGGCAATCATGGCAAACCCGGCCGCCAAAGCCGACAACAACCACGTCGTCAGCGTCTCGGAGTCCGGGTGTGCATATGCTTTTGTCAACGTCACCGACCCGCCAAGCATGCTGACCCCGATCGAGATCGCGAGTGCATAGACTGCGCTGTCTGTCAGTGTCCAAAGATACATGCCCAGTGCCGCTGCCAGCACGATCCACCGGTCCGCACTTCGTGTCCAACCGCCGACGCCGTAGCGGATAGCGAGAATGGCGATAGAGCCGGTCGCGACGGCCTGCGCCATTGCGAAGAAGAGCGACAGTGTTGCGCCCTCGTGCGCCTGGGCAACGAGGGACAAGGAAGCCATCCCGGTCCAAACCAACCAGCTTGCGCGTTCCGGCTGAGTCTCGCCACGCAACATATCGCGGATATATGGAAAGTAGGCTGCAAACCCCAATCCGGCAGAGAGCAATCCTGCCAAGTAGCTAAAATTCTGCTCCAACGAGCCGTCCCAAATCCTGAGTGTCTAATGACGTCGGGTAAACCGGTTCGGATGCTTGAGCGCAAAGCCTGTTACGTGAGGGACCTGAAAAACCACGCCAGTGTCCAATGACATGCGCGAAATGCCATCTGGATTGTCATTTTTCGATCAAGTTTGCAGCACGTGAAGAATGCGAAGGCAGCCGATCTACGTCTGAATGCGCGCGCTGAGAAGTGCTGTCGCTTCGTCGAACCGGTCCAGCCGGTTCTCGGACCGCGCAGCAAGTTGTGCGCCCTCCAGCAACGCAAGCATGGCGCGCGCTTCCAGTGCAGGCTGCACGACAGCGGCAACGGAGCCATCCTTTGAGCCAAGGTTGAAAACCTCCCTTAGCCAATCAAGCATCATCGCTCGGAAGGCGTTGATTTCGTGCACCGTGGCTGCCGAGAGGCTTTGGTAACCCGATGTCAATGACGCGCAAAGGCAAAGCATGTCACCATCGCCCAATGCGCGACGATAGACTTCGATCACTGCGGCCAGCCTCGCGCCTGCGGATGCATGTGCACGGTCTATGTCGTGGCATGTGTCTTGCATCGATGTTCGATAGCGTTTCATCAAGGCGACGGACAAAAGATCTTTCGTCGGAAAGTGGTAGTGGACCGAGGCCTTCCGGATCCCGACACCGTCCGCCAGATCGCCAAAGCTGAAACCGTCAATGCCCCGCCGCCGCGCCGCAACTTCGGCGATGTCCAACAGTGCCGTGCGCGTGTCTTGGCTCATGGTGCAAACTGCCTTTCCTTGTCGAGTCGCTCAGCCGCGATCTCCGCCGCCTCCAAGGCGCCTTCCAGGAACCCGCCAAACGTCGCTGCGACCTCCGTTCCGGAAAGCATGAGGCGACCATCCCAGAGCGTCTCAAAACCTTTCGGCATGCCGTATGCCGGGTGATGGTAGAGTGGGTCAGCATCCTGTGCGGTCGCAGTGAACGTGTCCGTTGCCCAGTCCTTAAAATGCACCGCAACCGGGTTTCTGGCCTCTGGGCCAAAGAGATCCGCCAATTGTTTAAGGACGCCGGCTTCGACAAGACGGCGATCGGATCGACCGCGCGCCGGAACGCCAATGAAGCCAAACAGCGCATAGGGCCCACCGTCCGCGACGGATGCGTCGTGGATCTCGACCATTGGACCCCGACGGCTCATCGCGTCGCCGGACAAGCCATGCGTGCGCCAGAACGGGGTTTCATAGACCGCAACGGCCTTTGCTTGGCCTGCCATCCATGTTGGAATGCCACGCAATTGTTGAACAGCGTCGATGGACAGCGGAGGAGAGAACGTCAGGTCGGCGGCCAGCCGGGGTGGAAGCGCAAGTGAGACGCGCTTTGCATGAAACGTCCGGCCTTCTGTCGTGGCAACGTCGACGCCATCTGTTTTCCGTCTCAAGTGCTCGACCTCTGCACCGTAGCGGACGGTATCCACCGGCAGTGAAGCGGCAAGTGTGTCCGTGAGCCGGGCAAGACCGCCATCAACGCGAAGGGATCCGGCCATGGAAGCATACCCGCGCCCACGCTGCACTAGACCGCGTTCGTCTTGGTAAAGAAGGTCGCCATCAGCAAATTGCTCGAAGTGCCTCAGCCCAAGCCGGGAGATCAGCTCTGCGATCCGTGGCTGTCCGGGCCAAAACCAAGCTGGCCCAAGATCAAAACCGGCGCCACTTTCTTCAACAGTCAAGATCCGCCCGCCAGCGCGACCGCGACCTTCAAGAACCGTCACGCTTTGCCCGCGGTCAACCAGATGCCGGGCCAGCGACAGACCGGCAAGGCCTGCGCCGACGACCACGACGTCGACATGATCTGACGCTTGCATTCAGACCTCCGGCGGCGCGGCAAAAGGCAGGTGGCCCGTCTTCATCCACACCTTCGCGCCTTCCGTCCCTGCTTTGGCACGAAGTGGCGCGCCTTCGGGAAGACGAAGCCAACCTTGCGGCCCAAGCGTTTCACCTTCGATCTGCAAGATGCCGTTCAGAACCAGCAGCTCAATCCCGCCTGCCGCGTCTGAGTTCAGGGCCGCGCCTGCATCCAGTTTGGAATAAGTGACGATCTCTCGTGCGTCTTCATGCAAAAGCGCCGTCGCAACACCATCCACCGGCTCTGAAAGCTCGTCTTCCATCGTCTTGCGAAACTGGGTGCGGTCGTCCTTGTCGAACTGCCACAGCTTTACGAAAATCGTGCAGCCCTCTTCTGATCCGGGGGTGTGTTTGCTGGTGGGCGGGTTCCGGACATACGTCCCGGTTGGAAAGTCGCCGTGTTCGTCCTGAAAGACACCTTCGAGAACAATGAACTCTTCGCCACCAGTGTGTGTGT
This sequence comes from uncultured Rhodobacterales bacterium, assembly GCA_964566835.1. Lineage (GTDB taxonomy): Bacteria > Pseudomonadota > Alphaproteobacteria > Rhodobacterales > Rhodobacteraceae > CAZMKY01. The sequence continues at coordinate 1,462 of CAZMKY010000499.1, read as the reverse complement.
GCGCGGAAAAGTGGCTTCCCGGGGCATAGCGAACGATTGATGTCGCACGCGCAACTTCGCCGCCAATCCTGTCCAGCATTCGGCGATCTACGCCCTTCATGGGGGAGGCCTGCCATTCCAAAGCTCCGCCATGCACGACGACGGTTTTGTCAAAGTCCGCATTCAGTTCCATGCCACACCCCTTCAAGCTATTCGGTTCTTATAAGAAATCGTATTGCCTACCTATCGGTAGGTAGGCGCTATGACAACCTACTGGTTTGCAGGAGTGGTATGTTCACTTTCGCACGCCAATCTGGCGCAGTAGACTGGCTGCAATGTGTGGACGCTTTGCGATAACGTTGCCCGATGACGCGATGGCCGCGCTGTTTGATGCCTTGGCATCCAACGACCTGCCGCCTGTGCCCAATTTCAACGTCTGTCCGACCAACCAAATTCACGCAGTGACCAGCGACGACGGCACCCGACGGCTGCGGCCAATGCGGTGGGGCTTCATTCCACATTGGGCAAAGTCGCCCACCGATGGTCCTTTGCTCATCAACGCCAGATCCGAGACGATTGCCGAGAAACCGGCCTTCCGCGCCGCGGCGCGCGCCCGCCGATGCCTCATCCCGGCCACCGGATTCTACGAATGGACGAAGGACGCCGAAGGCAAGCGCCTACCGCATTACATCCATCCGGCGAACGGCGACGCCCTGACCTTTGCAGGCGTATGGCAGGATTGGGAACGGGACGGTGAAGCTTTCACGACATGTGCCATTGTCACTTGTGCTGCCAACACGTCTATGTCGGTCATCCATCACCGGATGCCGGTCATACTGGATCCTGCAGACTGGGGCACATGGTTGGGTGAAACAGACCAGTTCGCTGCGCCCTTGATGAAGGCAGCACCAGAGGATGCGCTGTTGCACTACCGCGTTGATCCAAAGGTGAATTCCAACCGCGCCTCAGGCGAGGATTTGATCGCGCCGATCTGAAGATGCGGCAAAGGTCTCATTTTTTATCTACATGCTGAGATATGGCGGCCAAAAAAAGAGGCCGTCCGAAGACGGCCTGTCCAGTCAGGGAGGAACTGACGTTGCAGTGATCTGAAAACACTGCAAAAATTCTGTTTGCTAGAAGTGCCTAGCTGCTCTGACAAGGCGCAGTCTTCCGCTGCGTCACCTGATGGGTGCCATGTTGCACCCGGCGTTATCCCGGTTTTATCCACAGACTGTGTCAGGAATTGGACCAATCCGCGGAGATTAGGGACTTTTTTCCAGTTAAGCTATATCCTCTGCGAAACGCGCAAAGGTGGCAGAGTGGCAATCAACACAACACGCGTGTCGGCGGGTGAAGCGCTGGACGTCTTGCAAAGCGGGTGGGCGGCGCAGTCTGCCGGGCACATGCGCGTGTCTTACATGCTGCATGGCCGACCCGGCGTCGGCAAAACCCAAGTGGTGCAACAGCTTGCCGATCAGATCGG
>CAZMKY010000498.1:0-9455 GCA_964566835.1 uncultured Rhodobacterales bacterium | reverse complement strand
CCGTGCCTCGTGCCCGGTGATGACACCTCCCGCACCGGACTGGCTTGGCTTCAGCCCGCGCAGGATCGCCACCAGATTGTCGTCGCGCAGCCGCTCCAGATCGCGGATCGACATATGCCCCGATTGCGCATCCGATTGCCCCGCAATCAGATCGACCAGATCATCCGTAAATTCCGGCACATCCATCAGCTTGGTCCAAGGCCACTCCAGGGCGGGACCGAACTGCGCCATGAAATGACGCATCCCCGCCTCGCCCCCGGCAACGCGGTAGGTCTCGAAAAGACCCATCTGCGCCCAGCGCAGGCCAAACCCAAGCCGGATCGCGTCATCAAGTTCTTCCGTGGTGCAGATGCCGTCCTTGATCAGCCAAAGCGATTCCCGCCAGACGGCCTCCAACAGGCGATCCGCAATATGCGCATCGATCTCGCGTCGAAGCGTCAGGGGCGCCATTCCGATGGCGCGGAGGATCTCCGCCGCCTTCGCGCAGATTGCGGCATCGCCCACCAATTCGACCAAGGGCAGCAAATAGACCGGGTTGAAGGGATGCGCGACGATGACGGCGCGACCATCGCCGTTCAACTCCGACGGTTTGAAACCTGACGTGGAAGAGCCAACGATAGCACCCGGCGCAAGGTGACGCCCGATGTCGTCATGGATGCGATGCTTCAGATCCAAACGCTCCGGCACGCTTTCCTGCACCCAATCCGCCCCGGCCAATGCCGTGGCCAGATCGCTTTCAAACCGTAGCGTCCCCTCGGCGGGCAAAGCCTGATCATAGATCGCGGGCAACGCACGCCGCGCATTCGCCAGCACTTCGCCAATCTTGCGTTCGGCCTGCGGGTCAGGATCGAACACCGCGACATCCCATCCGTTCAACAGGAACCGGGCCGCCCAGCCCCCGCCGATGACACCCCCGCCGACAATTGCTGCCTTCATGATCTCAAGCCCTTTCCGCAGGATCCGGGTCGTCCACTGATCCGCGAAGACGCATCTTCAGCGCGAAAGGAGACCCCGAATGACCATCAAATTTCATGCTCTGCCCACCGACACCGTCCGGAAAATCCGCGAGACAGGACAAGACGCCTATGGCAACCCGGTCGAGCGTCATGTCTCGGACGGCAACGCGTACCCCTGCCGCCATTGCCTTGGCGCCGTTCCCGAAGGTGCGGACTACCTGATCCTGGCGCATCGCCCGTTTGCGACCGATAACCCCTATGCCGAAACCGGCCCGATCTTTCTTTGCGCCGACGATTGCGCCCGCGCGCCCGTGTCGTCCGAAACGCCGGACATCCTCCGATCGCCCAGTTATATCGTTCGCGGCTACACGAAAGAGGAACGGATCCTTTACGGCACGGGTGGCGTCACCTCGACCGCAAAGATCGCCGAACGTGCGGGCGCGCTTCTCGGCGATCCCAAGGTTGCGTTTGTCGATGTGCGCAGCGCCGCCAACAACTGCTTTCAGGTTCGCATCAAGCGCGCCTGAAGGGGTCATCCCAGAAGCTCCTGCACCTTGTCCGCCATGGCCTGACCCAGCGCGTCGTGCGCTGCGGCCGAGAAATGGACACCGTCCAAGGGGTCGACCGCGATGATCTGGCCGGCGTCCATGAAATCCGCGCCATTGGCCGTTGCAAAGCGTTCCATCTGGCGCGGCAGATCAGCCATGCGCGCCTCTGCGCCTTCGAAGATCATCGCCAGATCGCCGACCTCGCGCACCGGCGGCGGGCACACGACCAGCGTGCGCGCAACAAGGCCCAGTCTCGCGGTTTCAATCACCAGACGCGCCGCGCCAAGGGCGATGTCCTGCGCGTTCAGCCCGAAACGCCCCTTGGCGTCGTTTGTGCCCAAGAAAAGGATCAGAAGATCAATCGGATAGTGCGAAGACAGAATGGTCCTTAGGCTTGTCGCGCCGTTCAGGTAAGCGCCCTCGATCGGGTCATCCAGCGCCGTCGTACGCCCGGGCAACCCTTCGACAACGACGTCGAAATCGGGGCCGAGCGTGGCGGCCATGACACCGGCCCAGCGCGTCGCCTTGTCATGGATCGGGTCGGCCAGAATGTCCGGCATCGGCGCGGTCCCGAAGGTGTTTGAATCGCCATAGCAAAGGATCCGCTTCATACCGGCGCCCTTTTCGTCAGCCCCAGCGTCTCACGCACCTCAGCCGGTCCCATGATCTTTGCGCCCATCCCTTCGATCACGCCCACGGCCTTTTCAACAAGCTGAGCGTTCGTCGCCAGAACGCCCCTTTCCAGAAACAGGTTGTCTTCCAGACCGACGCGCACATTGCCACCGGCCAGAACGGCTGCCGCGGCATAGGGCATCTGATCGCGACCCAGCGAAAACGCTGACCAGTGCCAATTCTCGGGGATGTTGTTCACCATCGCCATGAACGTGTTCAGATCATTCGGCGCGCCCCAAGGCACCCCCATGCAAAGCTGCACAAGCGCCGGACTGTCCAGAATGCCCTCTTTCACCAGTTCCTTGGCAAACCAGAGGTGACCTGTATCAAACGCCTCGATCTCGGGCTTCACGCCAAGCTCTGTCATCATCCGGCCCATCGACCGCAGCATTCCCGGCGTGTTGGTCATGACATAGTCGGCTTCGGCGAAGTTCATCGTCCCGCAATCCAGCGTACAGATCTCTGGCAGGCATTCCGCGACGTGGGCCACCCGCTCCGCCGCGCCCGCCATATCCGTGCCAGCCGCGTTCAAAGGCAAAGGCGCGTCCGGGGAACCAAAGACCATGTCACCGCCCATGCCAGCGGTCAGGTTCAGGACGACGTCAACCTCAGCCGAACGAATACGATCCGTGACCTCGCGGTAAAGCGCCGGGTCGCGCGCGGGCGCGCCGGTTTCGGGATCGCGCACATGGCAATGCACCACAGCCGCCCCCGCCTTGGCGGCATCGATCGCCGACAGGGCGATGTCTGCCGGGCTACGCGGCACGTGAGGACTTCGATCCTGCGTCCCGCCGGAGCCGGTCACCGCACAGGTGATAAAGACATTTCGGTTCATCGTCAGCGGCATGAACGGATCTCCTCCTCAGGTCTTGGCTGCAGTCTGAGCGGAAAAAACCCGTCCTGCCAAATTGATACCGACAGTTTCATGTCAAAACAGACCACGGTCGACGGACAAAGACTTCGCATTCTGGACAGTTTTTGTCTTTTTCAGTCCAGTCGAACGGTCCACCATCCGCAAAACTCGGATCAACACGATCAAGGGAACACGCCATGGATTTCGGCCTCTCAGAAGAGCAGGAGATGATCGTCTCCACCGTGCGCAGTTTCGTTGAAAACGAAATCTACCCGCACGAGACGATGGTCGAGAAAACCGGCGAAGTGCCGCCCGAGCTTGGGCAGGCCATCAAGCAAAAGTGCATCGATCTTGGGTTCTACGCCTGCAACTTCCCTGAAGAGGTTGGTGGCGCGGGCCTGTCGCATGTCGACTTCACGTTGGTGGAACGCGAGCTTGGTCGTGGTTCGATGGCATTGACCCATTTCTTCGGGCGCCCGCAAAACATCCTGATGGCCTGCGAAGGCGACCAGCGCGAACGCTATTTGCTGCCCGCCGTCCGCGGTGAACGGATGGATGCCCTTGCCATGACGGAACCTGACGCCGGGTCCGACGTGCGCGGCATGAAGTGTCAGGCCGTGCGCGATGGCGGCGATTGGGTGGTCAACGGCACCAAGCACTTCATCTCCGGCGCCGAACATGCAGACTTCTTCATCGTGTTCATCGCCACCGGTGTGGATGACACGCCGAAAGGCCCGAAGAAACGCATCACGACATTTCTCGTCGATCGCGGAACGCCGGGCTTCAACGTGCGCGACGGCTATGCCTCGGTCAGTCACCGCGGCTACAAGAACTGCATCCTCGAATTCGACGACTGTCGCCTGCCGGATGCGCAGGTGCTGGGCGTGGTCGATGGCGGCTTCGATGTCATGAACGAATGGCTCTACGCCACCCGCCTGACCGTGGCCGCGTTCAGCGTGGGACGGGCGCGGCGCTGCTTTGATTACGCACTGAACTACGCGGCAGAGCGCAAACAATTCGGCCAGCCCATCGGCAAGTTTCAAGGCGTGGGCTTCCAGATCGCGGACATGATCACCGAAATTGACGCCGCCGATTGGCTGACGCTGGCGGCGGCGTGGCGACTGGATAAAGGCATGCCCGCAAACCGCGAAATCGCATCGGCCAAGCTATACGCGACCGAGGCGCTTGCGCGCGTGACGGACACGACCCTGCAGATTTTCGGCGGGATGGGCCTGATGGACGACTTTCCGATCGAACGCTTCTGGCGCGATGCACGGGTCGAACGGATCTGGGACGGCACCTCTGAAATTCAGCGCCACATCATCAGCCGTGATCTTTTGCGGCCCCTTGGCGCGTGAGCGGTCGCGACCTCACACGTTTGCTTCGGCCCAAATCCGTGGCGGTTGTCGGCGGTGGCACTTGGGCACCGGCCGTGATCGCCGAATGCCTGAAGATGGGCTTTTGCGGCCCCATCTGGCCCGTTCATCCCAAGGCCGAAACCGTGGGCGGCCTGCAGGCTTTCAAAAGCGTTGATGACCTGCCGGGGCCGCCGGATGCCACCTTCATCGGCGTCAACCGTCATGCCACATCCGATATCGTCCGCGCGCTTTCCCGGAAGGGCGCCGGCGGCGCAGTCTGCTTTGCTTCGGGCTTCAGCGAAGCCGCCGCCGAAGATGCGGAGGCCAGCGCCTTGGAAGCAGGGCTTTTGGCAGCCGCGGGCGAAATGCCGATCCTCGGCCCGAATTGCTACGGCTTCATCAACTACCTCGACGGCGCGCTTCTCTGGCCCGACCAGCACGGCGGAGAACGTGCAGAAACGGGCGTCGCCATCATCGCGCAAAGCTCGAACATCGCGTTGAACCTGACGATGCAAAAGCGCGGCCTGCCCTTGGCCTATGTCATCACCGTCGGCAACCAAAGCCAGACCACCCTGTCCGAATTGGGCGAAGCCGTCTTGACGGATGACCGCGTGACCGCGCTTGGCCTCTATATCGAAGGCATTGGCGATCTCAGGCGCTTTGAAGCGCTCGCCCATACCGCAAAGCGGCTTGGCAAACGGGTCGTTGCCATCAAAGCCGGACGCTCGACCGAGGCCCGGCAAGCCGCGCTGTCCCACACGGCGTCCATGGCGGGCGGAGATGCCGGGGCCGACGCCCTGATGCAGCGGCTTGGCATTGCGCGCGCCGATGACCTGCCCACCTTTCTGGAAACGCTGAAGCTTCTCCACATCGCAGGCCGGTTGCCTAGCTCTGCCATCGCAACGCTCAGTTGCTCCGGTGGTGAGGCCAGCCTTGCCGCGGATACAGGCCTTTTGGCCGGCGTCAGCTTCCCACCTTTGAATGACAAGCAAACGTCGCGGCTTCGCGGCGCGCTCGGCCCTCTCGTGGCTCTGGCGAACCCGCTCGATTACCACACATATATCTGGCGCGACGTCCCGGCGATGACAGCAACATTCGCAGCCATGACCGACCCTGGCCTCGCCATGACGATGGTCATCGCCGACTTCCCGAGGGAAGACCGCAGCTCTCCTGCGGCGTGGGCCTGCATTACCGACGCCCTTCTGGCTGCGAAGACGGAAACAAACGCGCCCCTTGGGTTGGTCGCCACCCTACCCGAGGCCTTGCCCGAGACTACGGCAAGAACGCTGGCCAAGGCTGGAATTGTGCCGTTCCACGGCCTGCCCGAGGCACTGAGGGCGGTGCGGTTGGCCAGCATGGCCTTTGCCGAAGACGCCCAGCCCATTTGCCTGCCCCCGCCGTCTTCAGCGGCCAGCCGGATGGTCAGCGAGGCAGAGGCCAAAGCTGATCTGGCCACGTCAGGCCTCGACACGCCACACTCCTGCCGGGTCTCTCGGGCGGAGCTTGGCACGGCCACGGAAGGGTTTACCGGTCCAATGGTGCTGAAAGCGTCCGGTCTGGCGCACAAGACCGAAGCTGGTGGCGTGGCATTGAACTTGTCTGATGCAAAAGCTGTCGTGGCCGCCGCGCAAAGCATGCCCGGCGATGCCTTCCTCTTGGAGGAAATGATTGCCGACACTGTCGCGGAACTTCTGTTGAGTGTCGTCTTGGATCCGGCTCACGGCTTTGTCTTGACCCTTGGCGCGGGCGGCACGTGGGCCGAACTGTTGGACGACCGGGTCTCGGCCCTTTTACCACTCGCACCCGGCGATCTGGACCGCTTGATCGGCGGTCTTCGGATCTCTCCCGTGCTGGCGGGGTATCGCGGCCAACCCGGCGCGGACCTTGGCCAACTCAAATCCGCCATCCGCGCGGTAGAGGCCTTTGTGCTGGCCAATTCCGAACGCGTCGATGAAATTGAGATAAACCCGCTGATCGTCACGCCCGTCAGGGCCGTGGCGGCGGACGCGCTTTACGCCCGAAAGGACCCGACCTGATGAGCGATCCGATCCGAACACGCCGCGAGGGCGGCATTCTGGAAGTCACGCTGGATCGGCCAAAGGCCAACGCCATTGACCTTGCCACCAGCCGGATCATGGGGGACGTCTTTCAGTCCTTCCGCGACGATCCGGACCTGCGCGTGGCCATCCTGACGGCCGCGGGCGACCGCTTCTTCTGCCCCGGCTGGGATCTGAAAGCCGCCGCTGATGGCGACGCGGTCGACGGTGACTACGGTGTTGGCGGATTTGGCGGGCTGCAGGAACTCCGCGATCTGAACAAGCCTGTCATCGCCGCGATCAACGGGATCGCCTGCGGCGGCGGGCTGGAACTTGCGATCTCCGCTGACCTTATTCTGGCGGCCGAGCACGCGACCTTCGCCCTGCCGGAAATCCGGTCAGGAACGGTCGCCGATGCCGCATCGGTCAAGCTGCCGAAACGCATCCCCTATCACATCGCGATGGAGCTTTTGCTGACGGGCCGCTGGTTCGATGCCGAAGAAGGTCACCGGTGGGGCTTGATCAACGAAATCCTGCCCGCCGAGGCCCTGATGGACCGCGCCTGGGCCCTCGCCCGCACGCTCGAAAGCGGGCCGCCCCTGGTCTATGCCGCGATCAAGGAGGTCGTCCGAGACGCCGAAGACCGGAAGTTCCAAGATGCGATGAACCGCATCACCAAACGTCAATTGCAAACCGTCGACGTCCTTTATGGCAGCGAAGATCAGCTGGAAGGCGCGCGCGCATTCGCGGAAAAGCGCGACCCGGTCTGGAAAGGGCGCTGAGACCCGGCTGGGAGTAGCCTTCGGGCCACGCGCGCCCGCTCCTCTCGCCAACCGGTGGTGACGCCGTTTTCGCGCCCTGCTAGGAGGGACGCGAGCAAAAAAGAAGACCAAAGGCCGCCCGAGACATGGACATACTTGAGACATCGTTGCCTGGCGTCCTGATCCTGACACCACGCCGCTTTGGAGATGAGCGGGGCTTTTTCGCCGAGACGTGGAACCGCACGCGCATGGCCGAGGCCGGGATCGACATCGATTTCGTCCAAGACAACCACTCGCTGTCGCGCGAAAAGGACACCTTGCGCGGGCTGCACTTTCAGGCGCCGCCCCACGCGCAGGCCAAGCTCGTTCGCTGCGGACAAGGCGCGCTGTTCGATGTGGCCGTTGATATCCGGAAGGGCGCACCGACCTATGGTCATTGGACCGGGGTGGAGTTGACGGCTGAGAACGGCAAGCAGCTTCTGGTGCCGGAAGGGTTCCTTCATGGCTTTGTCACGCTCACGCCGGATACCGAAATCGTCTACAAATGCTCGGACTTCTACGCCCCCTCCGCCGACGGCGCGGTGCACTGGGAAAGCTGCGGCATCGACTGGCCCCTGACCGGCACACCCATCCTGTCCGAGAAAGACGCAAAAGCCCCCAGCCTCGCCGACTTCGACAGTCCCTTTGTTTGGAAGACGTGATGGACCTGAAACCTGCCCCAACCTCAGGAAAGACGACGCGCCCATGAAGATCCTCGTGACAGGTGGCCTTGGCTTTATTGGTTCTGCCGTCGTGCGGCGCGCCATTCACGATGGGCACGAGGTCGTCAATCTGGATGCGGCCACCTATGCGGCGAACCCGGCCAATGTTGCCAGCATCGGCAATGCACCGGGCTATGCCTTTGTCGGCGCCGATATCCGGGACCGGGCTGCGCTCGACGACATCTTCGCGCGCCACGCGCCCGATGCCGTGATGCATCTGGCCGCTGAAAGCCATGTTGATCGCTCCATCGACGGGCCTGCCGCCTTTATCGATACGAACATCACCGGCACCTATACGCTTCTGGAGGCCGCGCGGGCTTTTTGGACCGCAACGGGTCAGCCGGAAGGCTTTCGGTTTCATCACATCTCAACCGATGAAGTCTTCGGCTCTCTCGGACCGACGGGTCTTTTCGATGAAACGACGGCCTATGATCCGCGAAGTCCCTATTCGGCATCCAAGGCCGCGTCAGACCACTTGGTGCGTGCGTGGGGTGAAACCTATGGTCTGCCCATCGTCGTCACCAACTGCTCGAACAACTATGGCCCGTTCCACTTCCCGGAAAAGCTGATCCCCGTCGTCATCCTGAATGCGCTTCACGGCAAGCCGATCCCGATCTACGGCAAAGGTGAAAACGTGCGCGACTGGCTTTACGTCGAAGATCATGCCGTCGCTCTCCTGAAGGTCCTGACGGATGGAGAGATCGGGCGCACCTATGCCATTGGCGGTGAAAACGAGGCCACAAACCTCGATCTTGTCCGGATGATCTGCGCGCTAATGGACGCAAAACGCCCCGGCAACGCCCCTCACGCTGACCTGATCACCTTTGTCGAAGACCGCCCCGGCCATGACATGCGCTATGCCATCGATCCAACCCGCATCCGCGAGGAACTGGGCTGGCGTCCTTCGGTGACGCTGGAAGAAGGCCTTGCTCGAACGGTGGATTGGTATCTCGAAAACGAAGACTGGTGGCGTCCCTTGCTGGAACGCGACGGCGTCGGGCAACGACTGGCGACCAAGGCATGAAACTGGCGGTCTTCGGCAAAACCGGTCAGGTCGCGACCGAACTTGGGCGCAGGTCTTATCCCGGCGTCTCAATGATGTCCCTTGATCGGAGCGTTGCGGACTTCACCGACCCGGACGCCGTGGCCAGCGCCGCGACCCGCGTCTCGGCGGATGCGATCCTGAACGCCGTGGCCTACACGGCCGTCGACAAGGCAGAAAGCGAAGAAGACTCCGCGCGTCTGGTCAATGCCGAGAGCGTATCGGCCTTGGCAGAGGTGGCGAAGGATCGCGGCATTCCCCTGATCCATGTATCGACCGACTACGTCTTTGACGGATCGGGCGATGCGCCCCGCGCCACGGACGCCGTGCCGAACCCATTGGGCGTCTATGGCTGGACCAAGCTTGCGGGGGAAAACGCAGTGACCCAGGCCGGCGGCAGTTTTGCCATCCTGCGTACGTCGTGGGTGTTCTCGGCACATGGCGGCAACTTTGTCAAAACGATGCTGC
>CAZMKY010000497.1:0-1690 GCA_964566835.1 uncultured Rhodobacterales bacterium | reverse complement strand
ACCCGCGATGACGGGACGATCAACTGGCACGGCGTGGCCGGGGAGAATGACAAGATCCACGATCACTGGGTGGATATCCAGGGCCATGACATGGTGATGGATTTCGACCGCGCCGAGGGCGACAAGATCGTGATCGAGGGTCACACAACCGAGATCCTGTCGATCACCCACGGCGACGCGAATGGCGACGGGGTGATGGACTACTCGGTGATCCGGCTCTATTCCAACCAGGGCAAGAACGGCGGCGCCCATGCCGATGACCGCCTCGGTTCAATCACCGTCTATGGGGATCTCGTCAAGGAAAGCGACATCCACGCCGACGCTGGCCCGGCTTATGGCATCGTCGCAACCTCAGAAGACCTCAATGAGGCCGTAACCCCCATCGAAATGGGCGAAAACGCCGGTAAACCTAAGCCACCGTCTGAAGGAGTGCCGACGCCAGCGGATTTCGGACTGCCTTCCAACTTGCAGCCGATCCTGGGCATTGCCGGGTCGCACACTTTCGGTGGGGAAGAAGGTGATCACCTGAACATCGGTCATAGTGATGCTTTGGAAGCGAAGAACGCGAGCATCAGCCTTGGTTTTTCGCTTGATCGCTTGCCGGGGGAATATGCGCTGATCTCGAAGGACGGGAAAGGCAACGGTGCGGGGGAGTTTACGCTCTGGCTGAAGGACGGCACGATCGTCGTGACGCAGGAGAACGGTTCTGAGACGGAATGGCTCAAGGTGCCGGATGTGGTGCTGGAGGCGGGTACGACCTATCACCTGGCGCTGACCATGGGGCGGGACGGGCTGGAGCTGTGGTTGAACGGGGCGCTGGTGGCCGCGGAGCCGGAGTTCAAGCAGGGGCTTGAGGGCAACAGCCATCCGCTGGTGATCGGCGGCTCGCGCGCCTGGCGCGAGAGCGACACGGAGTCGGCGCATTCGCTCTTCAAGGGCACGATCAGCGACGTGATGGTGTTCGACCGTCAGCTGGATGGCGGCGCGATGCAGGCGCTTGCGGATGCGGTGGACCCGAGCCTCGCGATGCAGGCGAAGATGCAATCCGATATGGCCGATCTGATCCCTGTCTTTGAGCAATTGCATCACGGTTCTGACTGGCTGCAGGACACGCTGGCGGATTACGGCTTTGGCCATGGTGGCCACGATCACGGTGGCATGGAAATGGGCGGTCATGGCGGCATGGGCATGCCCGCGCTCAATATGGTCACGCGCGGCAATGGCGATCATGAGATCAAGGGCACCAAGGGCGCGGATGGCCTGAACGGTGGCGGTGGCGATGACAAGATCGGCGGCGGTGGCGGTCATGACGTGTTGCAGGGCGGTTATGGCAATGACCGGCTGAACGGTGGCGGGGGCCATGACATTCTGGATGGCGGCCATGGCGAAGACCGCCTGAACGGTGGCGCGGGCAATGACCTGCTGATCGCGCGGGCCGACGGGCGCGAAGGCGCGGTCTATTTCGACCCGGACCGGGACGAGGGCGACCCCTATAATGAGCTGACCAATGGCAAGCTTTACCCCGACCAGCCGCTGCATGCGGACGATGTGCTGATCGGCGGCAAGGGCGCGGATATCTTCTATTTCCAGACGCTGATCAACGCCAAGAAGCGCTATATCGAGAAGCACACCCGCGATGACGGGACGATCAACTGGCACGGCGTGGCCGGGGAGAATGACAAGATCCACG
>CAZMKY010000496.1:0-4144 GCA_964566835.1 uncultured Rhodobacterales bacterium | reverse complement strand
GCGGCACGCCAAAGCTATGACCGGGCCGCGGCCGCCGTGGGCGGCGATGGCGCAGCGTATCTGACAGGTCCAAACGGCACAGCTCTGGCGTTCGGGGACTACGTTGCGCTTCGCAAGGCAGGCTGGCGCGTGGCGCCCTTGATGGAAGGCTGGGTCGAGACGCCGAATGGCCGGGTCCGCCTGTTGGGCTTCGATCCCCTGACACCGCCCCCCGCAAGCGCTGCTGCCGTCGCCGTGCTGTCGGGCAATGCCGACGGCTTCCTCGATGGCGAGGGGCAGCTTCTGGCACATCCAACGACGGCAGATCGCCTGTCAGGCGCACCCGGCCTCCCCCCCGTCAGACCGGTGGAGGCTCTGGCCCCCGGCCTGGCCTTTGCCGACATCACAATCGCGGCGCGCCTGTTGGAGACAACCGATCTCACGCGGCTGATCCTCTTGCCGGCCCAACCGCTCCGGCGCCCGGCCCTGGCCGATGTCTTGCCTTTGGCGGAAAGGCGCACCCCCGAGACAGCCGAAGATCTGGGACGGCTTACAGACAGTTTCCACCTGAACCTGACGGCGTTTGGGCTTTTGTCATTCGCGGTCGGGCTTTTCATCGTGAACGGTGCGATCGGGCTTGCCTTTGAACAACGCCGCCCCCTGTTTCGGACCCTCCGTGCCATCGGTGTTCCGGGGTCTACCCTTGTCCTGCTGCTGGCTGTCGAGTTGTTGCTCTTCGCGCTGGTCGCCGGGGCCATTGGCATCGCGCTTGGGTACCTGATCGCGGCGGTTCTCCTGCCGGATGTGGCCGCGACGCTCAGGGGCCTTTACGGCGCAACCGTCGAAGGCGCACTGACACTGTCCCCGGTCTGGTGGTTGGGCGGACTGGCCGTTGCCGTCCTTGGCACCGCCGTGGCCGGCGCACAGGCGCTTTGGAAGCTGGCGCGCCTGCCCGTCCTCGCGGGCGCGCAACCCCGGGCATGGGCCCGCGTCAGCCGGTCGGAGCGTTGGCGTCAGGCGGCCTTGGCCGCAGGTCTGGCGATCATTGCCGTGGTTCTTGCCCTATCTGGCGGCGGATTGCTGGCAGGCTTCGCGCTTCTCGGCACGCTCCTGATCGCGGCTGCGCTGGCCTTGCCCCCGGTTCTTGCGGGCGCCCTGGCACTTGGCGCGTCCTTTGCGCGTCGTCCCCTGACGGAATGGTTCTGGGCCGACACGCGCCAACAACTGCCCGGCCTGTCATTGGCGTTGATGGCGCTTTTGCTGGCCCTGGCGGCAAACATCGGCGTCGGTACGATGGTGCAGAGCTTCCGCGCCACATTCACCGGGTGGCTGGATCAGCGACTTGCCTCTGAAATCTATGTCTCGCTCGAAGATGCCGCGGATCTGCCCAGGCTGGAGACCTTTTTGGATGGTCGCGTCTCGGCCATCTTGCCGATCTGGGACACCGAACGCGACGTGTTGGGCGCACCGGCGGAGATCTTTGGCGTCGTCGATCACCCGACCTACCGCGACAACTGGCCCATGCTTCACGCTGTCCCGGACGTCTGGGGCACGCTCTTTGCGACACCATCGGTATTGATCAATGAACAACTGGCGCGGCGTGAAGACCTTGGTCCGGGCGACAGCCTGCCCCTGCCGGATGGTCCGCCCGTGACAATCGCAGGCATCTACAGCGACTATGGCAATCCGCGCGGTCAGGTCATCATCGACAACACGCGCCTGCTTCAGCGCTTTGACGATATCGACCAGCGCCGCTTTGGTTTGCGTGTGGCGCCGGAGGCTGTTGGCCCGCTTCGCGACGACCTGAGCGAAGACTTTGGCCTGCCGCCAGACAACATCGTCGATCAGGCCGCGCTGAAGGCCTTCTCGTTGGAGGTGTTCGAACGGACATTCGCTGTCACGGGCGCGCTGAATGTGCTGACGCTCGGCGTTGCCGGTCTGGCGATCCTGACCAGCCTCCTGACCCTGGCCGCGATGCGTCTGCCGCAACTGGCCCCGGTCTGGGCGATGGGACTGACCCGCAAGCGGTTGGCGGGGCTGGAGATGCTGCGCGCGCTTCTTCTGGCGGTGCTGACCTTTCTTGCTGCCATCCCCGTGGGCCTTGTTCTGGCGTGGGTGCTGCTGGCCGTCATCAACGTCGATGCTTTCGGGTGGCGTTTGCCGATGCTTCTCTTCCCGAAGGACTGGATCAGCCTGCTGATCTTGTCGCTTCTGGCCGCGGGCCTCGCCGCGCTTTGGCCCGCGCTGCGGTTGGCGCGCATTCCTCCAGCCGATCTGATCCGGGTGTTTGCCCATGAACGCTAAGGCCTTTCTGATCGCGCTCTTCTCGTTTTTGCCCCTGCCCGCGTTGGCGCAGGGATTTGCAGGGCTCGGAACAGCGGATCCCGGATTTTCGCTGCCCGATCCCGACGTGCGGTTTCGCTATCCCGAAGACCATGGCGCGCATCCCGATTTCCGGATCGAGTGGTGGTATGTCACGGCAGCGCTGACAGGTGAGGATGGCCAAAGCTACGGCATTCAGTGGACGCTGTTCCGGAACGCGCTTTCGCCGGGTCTTGGCACCGACGATCCGGGACAGATCTGGATGGCACATGCCGGTCTGACGACCGAGACATCGCACTTTGCCGCCGAACGCTTTGCGCGGGGCGGCACGGGGTTGGCCAGTGTCAGTTCAACACCATTCGATGCCCGAATAGATGAATGGTTCATGTCGGGACCGAGCCTGTCTGACGTCAATCTCTTCGCGCAAGGTGCTGATTTCGCATATGATATTTCGCTTTCAGCCGATGGTCCATTCGTGCCGCAAGGTGACAACGGCTTTTCCGTGAAGTCAGAGGCCGGACAAGCCAGCCACTACTATTCTCAGCCGTTCTACACTGTGGCTGGCACGCTGACATTGCCGAGCGGCGACGTGCAGGTCACAGGGCAGGCGTGGCTCGACCGGGAATGGTCGTCGCAGCCCCTGACGACAACGCAGACCGGCTGGGACTGGATATCGCTGCATCTCGACGGGGGAGAAAAGCTGATGGGGTATCGCCTCCGTGATGCTGATGGCAGCGCCTACACCGTCGGCACTTGGATCACTCCAGAAGGCGATCCCACCCCGCTGAAGAACGGAGAGATCCTTTTGGAAGAAGTCGCGCGATCCGACGTCGACGGGCGCAGTGTCCCGACAGCGTGGCGTGTCACCTACCCCGAAAAGGATCTTGAGATCGAGGTGCGGGCCATCAACCCGCAAAGCTGGATGGATGTGTCGATCGCCTATTGGGAAGGCCCAATCACAGTTGAGGGCACGCATTCCGGCATCGGATATCTGGAGATGACAGGCTATGACTGACAGCTTCGAAACGCTCGACGGTCTCCATGACGCGGCATGGCGTCGGATGGAAGACGCGGCACGGGACCGACGCGGACCGGCGCATCTGGTGACCTTGGCGACCGCCGGACAGGATGGGCCTGACGCCCGCTTGCTTGTTTTGCGCCGGGCCGACCGGATCGCGGGCGAAGTCGAGGTCTGGACAAATGGGAAATCCGCAAAGATCGGCGCGCTTGAAGAAGATCCCCGCGCGACTGTCCTGATCTGGGACCCGGACGCGCAGTTGCAGGTGCGTCTGGGTGTCCACGTGGACATCCTGCCCGGCCCTGCCGACGTGTGGGAAACGCTGCCAATCCACGCCAAGCGGAACTATGGCGTCGGCCCCGCCCCGTCTGACCCGCTCAGCACACCGGAAGAGGCGCTGTCGGCAACACCTTCCCGTGACGCCTTTGTCAAGCTTGTCTGCCGCGTGCACCGGATGGAATGCCTGCACTTTGACCAGGATTTGCATCGTCGCGCGCTGTTCACGGCCGATCACAGGGGGTGGATCACGCCCTGAGACCACTCGCCAAGAGGCGGCAAAGACCCTAAAGCGAAGACATGGACAGTGAACTTCCCCTCGGCGCAGAGGTCGTGCTGGTCGGTGGCGGCCACGCGCATGCGCTTTTGCTGAAACGCTGGGGCATGAACCCGGTGCCGGGCGTTCGCCTGACAGTCGTCAACCCGGCCCCAAGCGCGCCATATACCGGCATGTTGCCCGGCTATATCGCGGGTCACTACGGGCGTGATGATCTGGAGATTGATCTGGTGCGTCTGGCGCGGTTCGCTGGCGCACGGCTTGTCCTGGGC
>CAZMKY010000495.1:0-2078 GCA_964566835.1 uncultured Rhodobacterales bacterium | reverse complement strand
CCATCTTCGTGACGGTCACGTCCCAGTGGTTGCCTGTCCAGGTATAGCTGTCGACCTGCCATTTCCGTTCAATCAGAACGCCGCGTTGGCGGGCGCCTTTGGCCATCGCCATGGTGACATCGGCAGGGTTAATGTAGCCGTCTGTCGGGTGATAGATCGCACCTTTGAGATCTTCGGTCCGCACGAGTGGATAGCGGTCCTTGATCTGGGCCGGCGTCAGCCATTCATACGGTACGCCCACCGTTTCAGCCGTGGACGCATAGAGCATGTATTCATCCATGCGCTCATCCGTCTGCGCCATGCGGAGGTTACCGACGACCGAGAAACCTGCGTTCAGGCCGGTCTCCTCCTCCAGTGTCTTGTAGTACTTGATGGAGTAGTCGTGGATGTGGGTCGTCGCGTAGGACATGTTGAAATAGGGCAGAAGGCCCGCCGCGTGCCATGTCGAGCCTGACGTCAGTTCATCCCGTTCAAGCAGCATCACATCATCCCAGCCCGCGCGGGCGAGGTGATAGGCGATGGATGTCCCGACGGCGCCGCCGCCGACAACCAGTGCTTTGACGTGGGTTTTCATGAGATCCCTCCTGACGGTCTTGAGGCGGATTTAAACAGTCAAAACGCCGTTCTGCAAAACCCGCCCGACGCCTTTTGTCGCTTTTCCGACAACTGGAGGTGTCGCGGTTTGGTGCGCCCTGCCCTAGCGCCTTTAAAATGACAGAAGTCTTTGTCAGGTTGGCCTTATGAACGACGATCAGACATCGACCGCACCTGCAATCGGGCCGTGGTTCCTGTTCACGGCTCTGGGTGTTGCCGTGGTGGCGGTTTATGCCGCCTTCTCGGCCGTTGTCTTTGGCATTGTGACGCCCAATGTCGTTGCGTCTTTCGCCGGGAATGTCTGTCTGAACCTGATTGTCATCGCCTTGGCCGCCCGCGCGTTCAGTCGCCAGGACAGGCTGAGACCTGCGATCACGGCGTATCTGATCATGACGATCACGGGATTGGCTGTAGCCATCGGGATCGGGCTGTACCTGCCAGTGCTGTCTGCCGGACCGTATGCCGCCTTCCTTCTGGTTCTGCCGATCCTGCCAGCGCTTCTGATCCTGTTCTTCGATCTGGGAATCGGGGCCGGTTCCTTGGCGGTTGGCGGCATCATCGGCATTGCGTCTTTGACCACCTTTGCCAATGTCGGGGAAAACGTGCCGCCCCCACGCGTGGTGGAGCCGGTATTCGACCCGGCGCTGCTGTATCCACGGCAAAATGCCAAGATCGCCTCACAAGCAGAGGCGCTGCGCCCCGGAGAACCGGGGCGGGTCGAGCTGTTTGCGATCCTTGGCGCAGGCTACCCGGAGCAACAAATTTTTGGTCGCGAAGTGCGTCACGTCGATGGCTTGCTGCAACAGGATTTCGGGGCGGAAGGCCGCACGCTTCGCCTCATCAATGACCGCACCGCGCCCGATGCGGAGCCGTTGCTGACCGCCGCCAATCTGGACCGCGCGCTTCAAGGGGTGGCGGCCGCGATGAACAAGGACGAAGACATCCTGCTGCTGTTCCTCACCTCGCATGGCCAACCGAACCGCTTTCGGATTGCCTTCGATCCGCTGATCTATGGGGATCTGACGCCGGATCAGATCGGGGTCGCTTTGGACCGCAGCGACATTCGCAACATCGTGGCCATCGTGTCGGCCTGCTTTTCGGGCAGTTTTGTCGATGCGTTGAAGGGCGCGAACCGGCTTGTGCTCACCGCGGCGGCCCGCGACCGAAGCTCGTTCGGGTGCAACGACGCGAACGAGTTCACCGATTGGGGACGCGCCTTCTTTGTCGACACCTTCCCCGTGACCGGAGACTTCATCGACGCCGCACAGCAGACGCGCAACCTTGTCGCCGCGCGTGAGGAAGAACAGGGCTATGAGCCGTCCCTGCCGCAGATCATCGTCGGGCAGAACATCCCCGATGTGCTGGAGCAATGGATGGGCGACCGCGCGCGCTGAGACGAGCCGGACTGGGCAGACGGGTTTTCCGTGATAGGCTGGCCCAAAGTCAGTCGCATTTTTTCAGGACACCACGCCCTGCGCACCATC
>CAZMKY010000494.1:0-4689 GCA_964566835.1 uncultured Rhodobacterales bacterium | reverse complement strand
TAGGTACTTTTGCCTAGACGAAGGAGTCTTTGCGCTGCCTCAGGTGACTGTCCGCATAGCATCTTCGGATCATCGCGCGATCGCGGGACAAAGTCAGAGGGACGAGGTCAGCGCCACACAAGCCGAAAGACTGAAAAATATTTTCTTTTCAGCGTACTATCGGCAACAGCTCATTGCCCATTTGCAAGGAGTCTAAAGCGCAACACCACGTCAGAGGTCGCTCTTCCTGTCGACCTTAACCTTCGCAACTTTAACTTGCGCCGCGACGCAGTTTCCCAAAAGCGATCACTCAAAGTTGGCATTTCATGGGTTACACGGCTGACGAGTAGCAGAAAATTGCTGAGATACCACGACCCGTAGGCGCAAAAACAAAACGTGCGCGGCCTCCAAAAACGCGTGCAGTCCTGTCAAGCCGCTGCAGAAATCGCACAACCATCGCGGAGTTGCCGAAGTCCGGGTGCGGCGTCTTTCTATCTCCATCATTCCCCTGAATAATCTCGTCAGCTGACTGTAGTCACCCAATCGTCAAGGAGTAATTTCGACAGATGTCCGAGCAAGACCCCGCCCAGACGATTGCGCGTCTTCACACCACGGCGGTGGATCTTTCAGGTGTTCTGAAGGTCTTGGGCGACAATCTCTACTCTTCACCTCGCGTCGCGATTAGGGAATTGATCCAGAATGCTCATGACGCCTGCGTGCGACGCAATCTCGAGGACCCAAAGGCAGAGCCGGCCTATATTACGTTGACCTGCGATCCCGAGGGGCGCGGACTGATCGTTGAGGATACTGGGTCTGGCTTGACCCCGCAGGAGATCCAAGACTGCCTTGCCACCATCGGTGCGGGCTACACCGCCGGCTTGCGTGAGGCCAAGCCAGAGGCAGCCGCAATTGGATACTTTGGGCTTGGGTTCCTGTCGGTCTACGCGATTGCCGAGACAGTGGAGCTGGAAACCACATCCTACAGCACCCCCAATGAAACCTGGCGCTTCAAGTCTTCGGGAGGGATCCAGTTCTCCTTAACTCCAGCGCCTTGCCGCCCTGTGGGCACGCGCGTTCGAATGCGGCTCAAAGAGGATCACACTGCGCTTTCCGACCCCAATCATCTCCGCGCGTCGGTCGCCCGCCATTGCGCGCTTTTGCCGGTGCCCGTCTACATGGCTGGGGAAAGCAGCCCCATCAATGATCTCGATCCGCCCTGGCGCGCCGATCCAGATATCCCCGACATCCGTCGTCGAGCTTTGTGTCAGGGCCTCGCCGAACATTTCGACCCCAGTTTCTCTCCGATTTGCAGCTGGGATCTTTCCTTGCCGGATCTGGGTCTGAACGCAGTGATCTGGGTACAAGATGGCAGAAGCTATGCCCGTTCAGATGCGCGGAGCGTTTCGGTCTTTGCACGTGGGATGTTCATCACCGATCGCTGCCGCGAGATGTTGCCCAGTTGGGCGGGCTTCATGGGCTGTGTGGTCGACGCGCGCGGCCTGACACCAACGGCCAGCCGGGAAGATCTGCGGCGAGACGCGGTTTTCGATGCAGTTTGCGATGCGGTCCACAACTGCGTGATCGAGGGCATTTGCGCCCTGCCGGAACGCCAGCCCGAGGCCTGGCGTCGGATCACCCGTCGTCATGCCGACACACTGCGGGGCGCGGCACTGGCCGACGACCGGTTGTTTGCCCTGCTTCGCGACACGCTGACCGTTCCCACCAGTTTCGGTGAGATGACACTCACCCGCCTGTCGCAGAACTCAAAGGGTCGGATCCTGATGAAGCTGGACGAGGCTAACGGTCCTGAGGCGATGCTGTTCAAGGCCCAGCAGCTGCCGGTCGTACTCGGGTTCCGCTATGGTGCCGCTCCTTTTGCCCGCCGCTACGCACAAGAACACGATATGAACCTGGTCGAATTGGGCACCAGGCAGGCAAGTGCGGATCTGTTCCCGCCGGCCGAGGTGCCCGAACAGGCACGCGACCGATTGGCCGCCCACCTCGCCAAACCCGGGGAGCGTTTGGTGACTGCCCATTTTGAGCCTGACCTCGTTCCCTTCCTCTTTGTTACTGACGAAGACGCCCGTCTCAAGCGGCGGCTCGAGGCAGACCGTGAGGATAGCCAGATTGGCAGTGCCGCGCTGCGACTGGCTCAGATCCACCTCAAAGATGTTCGAGCAGAGATCACCCGCGACATCGTCGTCAACCTTAGCAACCCGCTGATCCAACGGTTAACGCAGGCAGATGTGCTGGACGATGCCACTCAGCGGGCGCTTATTGCCATGCGAGCCTACCTTCTGACCTTGGGCGTGGAGATCGCTGACGACGATATCGACCCGGCCGCCGAGATGACGGCGTTTTTTGAGAGTATGGTCTTGCTGGCCGAGGGGGCGCCTTGATGGACATCTGGAGTTGGTTTCACGGGGTCTGCAATGACCTTCGGGCCGAAGGACAAGATCGCTTGGTTGATCTTCTTCACCGTCTTTCTTCCGATTGCTGCGACGGCAACCATGCAGCCGTTGACGCTGCCTATCCGGAGGCACTGGCGTTGGCACGTGCACAAGGCCACCCCTGGCTCGAGGTCTTCGTGCGGCATTGGCATTTGCAATCACAGGTGCTCAAGCGCGGTCGTGGCGCTGAAAACTTGTCCGAGGCGGTCTCCCTGCTGGAGTTCTCCTCTCGACCGGAGACACGCGATTGCCCGCAGAGCGTCTGCGCCGTTCAGGATCTTGCGAACTGCTACGGCTCGGTCGACGGGCCGGGCTATGCCAATGAACGTCTGGCGGTGGCCGATGAGACACTCGCCCGGATCGATCCCGGCTGGGATTGCTGGCAATGCATTTCGGTGGAGCGCATCGAGGCGCTTCTGGACGCCGGCCGGGTCGAAGAGGAACGCGCCGCACGCAAGAAACTGCGTGACGAGGTCTCTATAGCCGGGGACGTGGGTGGCGAGTTGGTGCTCGGTGAGGCTCAGATGGAAATCCGGGCCGGAAATCTTGAAGCGGCGGACAAGCTTTTACAGGAGATGCCCAAATACTGGGGGGGTGGCCAGGCCTTTGATATCCGCTGTGCCATCGCTAAGGCCCATCTTCATGCGCTGCGCGGCGAAGCAGACAAAGCACTTGGCAGCCTGCCCTCCTGGGCGGAGGCCGCAAAAACCGCTGCCAACTTCACGGATTGGACCCGCGCAGCGTCGGCCATCCATGCCGCTGATGAGAATGCCCGCGATCTCAGGCGAGACATCTGGGAGATGGGAGAGCACGCCACACGGGACGGCCGCCCTCGAGACGCGATCACAATTTACGGCATCTATGCGGATCTGTCGTTAGATCGGGGCGCGCTTTTGGCGGCCGAGGAGGCGCTGGATCGGATCGACGCCCTGATGCCAAAACTGGTGCGCGACATGGGCGCAGCCGAGGCACAGCAAGGCCGACGTGCCGCGCTGAGCCAGGCGGCAGCGGCCGCCACCAACCCAATTCCCGACCGCGATACCCTGCTCGAATTGGCGCGGGACGAGGCGGCCGATCTCGACGCCCTGCGTCGGGCTCATGATGGCGAACCAAGCGATGTCGATGTCGCGCTTGCCTTCGCCCGTGCGCTGGAACGCGCCGGATTCCACAAGCGCGCCGCCGACACATTCCGTGACATCGTCACGAAAGATCCAAGCCAGACCTCCGCATGGGAAGGGTTGGGCAGTGCTCTTGCCGCGTTGGGCGATGGCGCAGCTTTTGACCGTGAGATTGCGAACCGCGACCGCACAGGGCTGCCGGACGAAGCGCTGAACGGCATGGATTGGGCGACGGCACAGCGTCTCAAATTCAGCGACCCGGAGGCCGCCACTGCACGATTGGAGGACTTGCTCCAGCGCGAAGGCGACAGTTTGGATGTACTGAGCAACCTAGCATATCTCAGTTTCCGGCAGGGCGACCACGTCAGGGAAGCATCGCTCTGGACCCGCTGTCT
Organism: uncultured Rhodobacterales bacterium; assembly: GCA_964566835.1. Taxonomy (GTDB): domain Bacteria; phylum Pseudomonadota; class Alphaproteobacteria; order Rhodobacterales; family Rhodobacteraceae; genus CAZMKY01. The sequence continues at coordinate 747 of CAZMKY010000494.1, read as the reverse complement.
CGCATTGAAGGAAGACGCTGAACTGCACTGGAACCGACTGACCGCAGCAACACTGGCGGGCGATTGGGCACAGGTCCGCGATGACGCCGCCGCGTTGCAGATGGATGTGGGAGACGGGGATGGCCCCATCGAACTCAATTGGGGCTTTATCCGCGTCGCTGTCGAAGAAGAGGTTGGTCGCACCGTCAATTGGTACGCCATCCGCACAGGACCCGCCACCGCCCGCATCGACGGGTTATCCGCTCCTGGCAGCAAGCAGCTTCACGGGACAGATCTCGTATTTGATCCGGCGCCGCTGAACCGACTGGACCAGACCGACGAGGACGGCCGCCAATGCGACGGGGACGGGTTTCGAACCTTTCTCTACCCAGCTCTTCGCCTTCAGGAAGCGCCCAACACACTGGTCCATGAACTCGACGGTGTGCATCCTGGTTCAGATATCTGGAGCGCAGCTTGCGAAAAGCTGGAAGCGGTCGGGGTGATCGTCGAACAACGCTCGAATGATGAGTATGTCGTGAAGGACGGCAAGGCAGATAAAGAGGTGCCAGGTCTTTATGCTTGGCTTGGAATTCCGCCCGGCGTGGACGCCAACCTGGTCGAAAGGCTTCTGTCGGACGTTCTGAGTGATAGCCACATGATCTGGCCCGGCCTTCTGAACGAGATCGGAGCGAGGGATAAGCTCGCCAGCCAACAGCAGCTTGCCGAACGCTACCGCTTGCCGTTTTGACGTGGACGGCCCGTTGCTGC
>CAZMKY010000493.1:0-2420 GCA_964566835.1 uncultured Rhodobacterales bacterium | reverse complement strand
CGGTCGACTCGATGTGCTCTTTAACAACGCCGGGATATTCGTTCCAGCGGCACCCATCGACAAGGTTCCGCTCTCGGATTGGGACCGGGCCGTTTCCGTCAACCTGACCGGTATGTTTCTGGCCGCGCGGGCGGCATTCGGCCAGATGCGGCGGCAGGACCCGACGGGCGGGCGCATCATCAATAACGGCTCGATCTCGGCCTATGTGCCGCGAGAGGGGGCGGTCTGCTACACCGCAACAAAGCATGCGATTACAGGGCTGACCCGGCAGCTTTCTCTGGACGGGCGTGACCTTGGAATTGCCTGCGGACAAATCGACATTGGCAATGCAAGAACCGAGATCCTGGAAGGCATCGATGCAAGGGCGAGGGCTGCAAACCCCGATGCGCCGCCGACACCAATGATCGATACGGAGAACGTTGCAGACGCAGTTTGGCAAATGGCCAACCTGCCTCTCGAGGCAAATGTTCAGTTCATGACATTGATGGCGACGCGGATGCCGTACATCGGTCGCGGCTAACCCCGGATATACCGGAATACGGCGGACGCTCCCCAACCGGCAGCGATGGCGATGAATAGTGAAAGGATGCCGTAGACCAGTGGCTGTTGGTGCGCCAGGTTGTAAATCCAGCGTTCAAGGCCAACTTTGCGCACGTCGATGGCCGTCTCGTAGGCGTCGATGACACTGCCGTCGCGCGTGAGGAAAACGCGCGTTCGGTAAATCCCCTCGGTCAAGTTCGAGGGCAACGCGAACTGCGTTGAAAAAAGGGTATCGGATGTCAGCCGCACGTTTCCTTCGAGCAATTGATAGGCATCGGCACGTTCCTTGATGCGAACCAGAGCCGCGAGGAATGTATCGAGCTCGCTGACCACCTCACCGGTGTCCACTGCCCGGATGACGCGTGGGATAGTGACATGGTGCCGTAGGTCTTCGGTCTGGCTGAGGACTTCGTTGATCGGACTGGTGGTCGCGATGGCATAGAAACTCGGCGCTGCATCGATCTCGGCCGCGTCGGTATTTATCCAGATCCCGAACCTCTTGGATTTCCTCCGGACGGTGACCGGTACTTTCGGTCCTTCGACCGTGACCAGAACTTCCAGCGAGCTGTCGTCGGGGATCGGATCCTCGCGTTTGACCGCGCCGAACAGCAGGATGTCCGAGCCGGTGAAGTCGGCAGTGATCGAAACCCGGGTCTGCGACAGTTCGGCGACCACTTCTTCCGCGTGAGTGGGCGCGGTCAGCATCAAGAGAATGGAGAGCAGGTAAAGTCTCATCCGTGACCTCCCGCGCCGATCGAATAGAGTTCGGAGGGCATCAGCAGAAGGTCGAGGGCAAGTTTCGCACAAACTGCAAGCACGATTCCGGCCAAGAGGATGCGCAACTGCTCGGCTTTTAGGCGTGTTCCGATCTGAGTGCCGATCTGGGCTCCGATGACGCCGCCGATCAACAAAAGAACCGCCAGTACCATGTCCACCGTGTAGTTCGTGGTGGCGTGCAACATGGTCGTGAAACCGGTCACAAAGATGATTTGAAACAAGGAAGTCCCGACCACGACTTTGGTTGGCATCCCCAGCAGATAGATCATCGCCGGGACCATGATAAACCCGCCGCCAACCCCCATGATGGCCGCCAGAATCCCCACGACAATGCCCACAATCACCGGCGGGATCACCGAAATATACAGCCCCGATGTGCGAAAGCGCATCTTGAACGGCAGCGTGTGAACCAACCCGCGATGGTGTTTGCGCTTGCCGACAGGCGGACGTCCGGACGCGGCTGCCTGTTTGCTGCGGCGGATTGCATTCAGACTTTCGATGAACATCAATCCCCCGATCACGCCAAGGAACACGACGTAGCACAACCGTACCAGCAAATCGACTTGTCCGATGGATTTCAGATAGTTGAACACCACCACACCCAGAGCGGCCCCGATCAGGCCGCCAATAAGCAAGACAGTGCCCATCTTCAGGTCCACCGTTCGTCGCTTGAAATGCGCAAGCACGCCGGAGAAGGACGAGGCAACGATCTGGTTGGCTTCCGTCGCCACGGCAACGGCGGACGGGATGCCAATGAAGAACAAAAGCGGCGTCATCAGAAAGCCACCGCCCACACCGAACATGCCCGACAAAATGCCCACCAGGCCACCCAGTCCCAAAAGCAGGAAAGCGTTGACCGAAACTTCGGCGATGGGAAGGTAGATTTGCATGCGTGTTCCTAGACTGCGAAGCGTGGCGAAATCAATGCTTCGCATGCAAGCTGCGACGACAGGCCCGATGCTTTTGCAGAAACTGGACTCATTCAGCCTCTTCTCTGGAGGCTACCGCTCCTTAACGTAAGGCTCTCCCCCAGCACGCGGTGGAATCGCTTTTCCGACAAAACCAGCCAGGATCACAACGGTCAGCACGTAAGGCAAAACATC
>CAZMKY010000492.1:0-1629 GCA_964566835.1 uncultured Rhodobacterales bacterium | reverse complement strand
ACCGCGCCGCGACCAGCGCGATCAAGGAAATGGCAGAGGGAAGACTCGCGGAAATTCTGGATTGGCAGCGCCAGATCGGTGTTCCGGTTTTGCCGTTGACGACGGCAGAGGACAGCCTGTCTCAGATGCGGCGGATCATGGGGCTGCGACCGCGATGAACGACGGGGAGACGGTCGAGAGGCCCACCAATCTTGCGGATTTACTGGCGGAGCTTGTCCCGCCAACTGAGCCTGAGCCGATTTCATTGATGCCAGAGACCCTGGGTTGGCCCATTCTGGTGATCCTGATCGTGGCGTTCGGTTTTTTTGCTGCGCGCCGTGTCTCCAAAGCACGCCGCACTGAGGCCTATCGCAAAACCGCGCTGGCTGCTCTGGATGCGGCAGGAACGGCGCCGGACGAAGTTGCGCTTGTTCTACGCCAGACGGCGCTGGCGGCATTTCCGCGCGCGAAAGTGGCGGGCTTGCATGGACGGGCGTGGCTGGAGTTTCTGGTGTCGACCGGGGGGCAATCAGATTTCCGGGGGCCGCATGGCGATGCTTTGATCACCTTGCCATATTCGGGAGAGGCGTCTCTGTCAGAACCGACTTTGGCGCTTGTGCGCCACTGGATCAGCCATCATGACCGGGCGTTGCACCCATGATTTCGCTCAGTCTTCCCTGGCTTCTTCTGGTCCTTCCAATGCCTTGGCTTGTTTGGCGCTTAGCGCCACCGCATCGCGAAACGGTTCAGGCCTTTCGCATCCCGTTCTTTCGCCAGGTCGCACAGGCCTCTGCTCAGGAACCTCGTCCCGGTTCTGTCATCCTGTCACGCTCGCGCCTTCAGATGGGAACGGCAATCGCCGTCTGGGTTCTTCTTGTTATCGCGCTGGCCGGGCCTGAACGTGTCGGCGCTCCGATAGAAATCACCAAGTCTGCGCGTGATATGGTTCTGGCCATCGACATTTCCGGCTCCATGGATGAGGTGGATTTTGTGTCGGCTGAGGGGCAGAGGCTCCAAAGGCTGGCCGCTGTACAAGGTGTGGTTTCAGACTTCGTGGCAGAACGCGATGGCGACCGGGTGGCGTTGATTGTGTTTGGAACGCAAGCCTATCTGCAAGCGCCACTGACGGAAGATTTGCAGACGATCACTGATCTGATCGCGCAAACCGCCGTTGGCATGGCGGGGCCGCACACCGCGTTGGGCGATGCGATTGGCTTGTCCATTCGGACGTTCGAGGCCAGCGACATCGAAGAACGTGTTCTGATTGTCCTGTCAGACGGTGCGGATACCAACAGCCTTATGAGCCCGATCAACGCCGCCGAGATTGCGCGGCGCGAAAACGTACAAATCTACACGATTGCCGTGGGCGACCCCGAAGGCGAGGGCGAGAACCGCGTCGATCTTGCGACACTGGCCGAGATCGCCCGGCGCAGCGGTGGCGAGACGTTCTACGCTGGCGACCTCGACGCTCTGAACGTGGTGCAGGCGACGAAGAAGCTGACGCTCGCGGTGATGAATTCGATCAAGGTGCTGGCCAAGGTCGAGGAGGCGAGCATGGTGCACCTGCTGCTCGCGCCAGAGGTCTTCTACAACCAGCTGATCTCGGACAAGATGGACATGCAGGACCACTACCTCGCATGGCGGCAGAGC
>CAZMKY010000491.1:0-19357 GCA_964566835.1 uncultured Rhodobacterales bacterium | reverse complement strand
CAGCACATGGTGCATCACGATGCCGTCGGCGATCCCGGTCGGGTGGTTGGCCACGATCAGCGCAGGTCCCTGTCGCGGGATATTATCCAGCCCGGTGGCCGTCACATTCCGACACAAAAGGCCTTCGACATGGCGCATGATGTGGTCGGTCGGCCAGTCCTTGTAGAGTTCGCCCAATGCCAACGTGTGTTCGTAGCCCAGAACCCGGTTCAGGGCGGCTTGCGAGATGCGCGCGACAGGGTTCCGGTCGAAGAGCCAAGCAGCACGTTCTGCGATCAATGGGTCGATGCGATCTTTCATGATCAAACTGAAATCAGGTTTTGGCGAAAGTTTAATGACGCTTCACAACAGAAGAATATCACAGCCGCACCCGCTTCGGGCGCAGTCCTATCTGCATATGGGAATGCCAGCAATTTATTGCCAGAGGACACAGCTAATACTCCAAGGTTAGCGTTCTTGAAACGCGCAACCCAGAGATTCGGTTCCCGGTCAGTCCGCCAGCATTCTGTCCAGCATTTCAGTGGTATCCGGGCTGAGACCTTGTGTGGCGCGGATCCGTCCCATCGCATCCTTCATCAATTGCTGACGATCGGCATCATACCGCCGCCAGGACTCGAAGGCGGTCGAAAGGCGGGCGGCAGTTTGCGGGTTTTTGCCGTCGAGACGGATCAACCAATCGGCGACAAAGTCGTATCCACTGCCGTTCGCGGCATGAAATCCGGCCCGATTCCCGATCAAGGCGCCCAGAACGGCACGGAACCTGTTTGGATTGGTCCATTCGAACAATTCGTGCTCAGTCAGGCGCTCTGCGACGCCAACCGCGCGTTCCGGCGTGGCGCGCGCGATCTGAAGCGCGAACCACTTGTCCATGACCAGCCTGTTGTCCTGCCAGCGTTCGTAGAAGGCGGCCAGTTCCATGTCGCCGAAACCTGCGTTGAGAAGTATGGACAACGTTCCGATCGACACCGTCATGTTGTCTGCAGCCGTGAACGCCGCTTGGGCGCGGCCTGGCCCTTCAGTCAGGGTGAGCAGATACAGCGCTTTCATCCGAAGCGCGCGCCGTCCTGCCGCGCTGGCATCCGGACTGAAGGGGCCCGTGTCCTTCATATTCTCCTGCAGTGTCAGGGCCGTGTCCTGCATATGTTCTGCAAGTCGTTCGTTGAACCGTCGCCTGGCTTTGTAGATGGACATTGGATCCGGCGTGTGGCCCGAAACATGCAACGTCTGCGCCAAGTCATCTTCAGACGGCGTGTCGAGCGTGAAGGCCCGGAAGGCGGGGTCCAGATCTTCGTCCTCGGCAAGTGCTCGGAGGGCATCGAAAAGGGCCGCATCAGGGGTCTGTCCGTCGATAAGGTCGGACAACAGGGCGTCCTTGATCAGGCGGCGTCCGGCATCCCACCGATTGAAGGGATCGGTGTCATGCGACAGCAGGAAAAGGCGCTGTGACGACTCCAGGGCCTGCTCCACGATCACTGGCGCGCTGAACCCGCGAAAGGCAGAGACAACAGGAGGCGCATCGGAGGTGACTTCGGCCAAAACGGCTTCCTGCGTGTCCAATACGGCCACTTGGTCGTGGCCTTCCAGCAGCGCGGTCCCTTTGGCGTCGAAGGCTTGCAAGCGGACCGGGATGACCATCGGGTCTTTATTGGGCTGGCCAGGGGTCGGTGGGACACTCTGTGATGCAATAATCTTCCACGTCCCCGCGTCCGCGGCTTCGACGCGGATCTCAACCTTTGGCGTGCCAGCCTGCGAATACCAAAGCTTGAACTGCGATAGGTCGCGGCCGGTCGTGTCTTCGAAAACCTGCAGCCAGTCTTCGATGGTGGCGGCCTGCCCGTCATGGCGCGCAAAGTAGAGATCCAACGCCTTGTAGTAGGCATCATCGCCGACCAGCGTCTTCAACATGCCGATGACTTCGGCGCCTTTCTCATAGACCGTGGCCGTGTAGAAATTGTTGATCTCGACGAACTCTTCCGGTCGGACCGGATGGGCGAGGGGGCCCGCATCCTCGCGGAACTGGCTGTTTCGAAGCGCCAAGGCGTCGTCGATACGTTTGACCGCGGCGCTGCGCATATCGCCCGAAAACTGCTGATCGCGAAATACGGTCAGTCCCTCTTTCAGGCAAAGCTGAAACCAATCCCGGCACGTAATCCGGTTGCCGGTCCAATTGTGGAAGTATTCGTGAGCGATGATGCCCTCGATCAATTCGTAGTCGGTATCGGTCGCGGTTTCCGGGCTGGCCAGAACGTACTTCGCATTGAAGATGTTCAGCCCCTTGTTTTCCATGGCACCAGCGTTGAAATCATCGACGGCCACGATGTTGAACACGTCAAGATCGTAGGCCCGGCCGTAGACTTTTTCGTCCCACTCCATCGACCGGACCAACGCGTCGAGCGCATAATCCGCTTTCGTCTCGTTACCTTCCCGCGTCCAAATGGCGAGATCCACATCACGCCCTTCCATCGTTGTGAATTGCCCTTTGGTGGCAACCAGATCCCCTGCGACAAGCGCAAACAGATAGGCGGGCTTTGGCCATGGATCGTGCCACTCCGCCCAGCCGGGGCCCGTGGCGACAAGATTGCCGTTTGAGAGAAGAACGGGTGCATCGTGCTCTACCCGAACGGTAAAGACCGAAAGCACATCCGGTCGATCCGGGTAATAAGTGATGCGTCGGAAGCCTTCTGCCTCGCATTGGGTGCAGTACAGGCCGCCGGAAATATAAAGTCCCTCAAGGGCTGTGTTGTCGACCGGGTCGATCTCAACTTCGGCCTCCCAAATGAAAGGCGCATGCGGCACCTCAAGCGACAGCCCACTGGGCGAGACTTCCGGCACGGCGTCCCGACCGTCCAGCTTGGCCCAGATCAGGCGCAAATGCTCCCCATCCAGACGAAACATATTGTCTTCGGAGGCCGGGTTGGGGCGAAACGCTATGCGAGAGGTCACGCGCGTCCCGGATGGGGCAAGTTTGAAAGTCAGGTGAACGCTGTCCACAAGATATGCGGGTGGACGATAGTCTTTCAGGCGAAAGGGGGCAGGCGCGGACATGACAACTCCGTTCGGAACCGGACAACCGGGCAGACGTTAATTCCCTGACCAAGCGCGGACAATAGACGCGCCGCTAGAAACGAAAGGTAAGACAATGTCTGCACCCGATACGAATCTTGAGAAGCAAACAGACCGTCACCGTCCAGCCCTTCTGGGCATGGGCGCAGCTGGCCTGTGGGCAGGCGGCTTGCTAGTCGCTTTCCTGATTTGGCTTGTGGCCAACGGATCAACACCAGAAGATGAAGGGCCCCAGGTCGAGGTTATGCCTGGCGTAGGCGCCACGCTGGAGGAAAACTGATTCCAGGGAAGATGATCCGGAAAAGTGAATTGCCGTCCAAGGTCTGCGCGACCTGCGGGCGGCCTTTTTCTTGGCGCAAGAAGTGGGAAAAAGTCTGGGATGACGTGCGCTATTGCTCGGATCGATGCCGGTCCGAAAAAGGTCGGAAAATGCGAAATTCCAAAATTGGATAGATTTTCTTACCACGCGCTTGATCCTGCGACAGAATGGCGCTAAGTCCTCCGCAAACACCGGAGGAGACAGGCCCATGTCGGCACACACCCAGAAATATGACCTCAAAGTCTCGGCAGAGCTTGCCTCATTCGTAGAAGAGCGCCTGCTGGACGGCCTCGATATTTCGGCCGACGATTTCTGGGCAGGTTTCGCAGGGCTCGTCCGCGACTTTGCCCCCCGCAACCGGGCCTTGGTCGCAAAGCGCGACGACCTTCAGGAAAAGATCGATGCCTGGCACCGGGAAAACCGTGGAATGGTCACCGACATGGCGGCCTATACCGCGTTCCTGCGCGACATCGGGTATCTGGTGCCGGAGCAGGGCGCCTTTCAGATCCGGACTGCCAACGTTGACCCAGAGTTGGCCAGCGTACCGGGCGCGCAGCTTGTCGTGCCAGTCACCAATGCACGCTATGCCTTGAATGCAGCCAACGCGCGTTGGGGATCGCTGTACGACGCTCTTTACGGCACCGATGCCATGGGTGATCTGCCGGAAGGTGGTGGTTACTCCGAAGAACGTGGTGGCCGGGTGATTGCGTGGGCGAAAGCCTTTTTGGACGATGCCGCGCCTTTGGCGTCTGGGTCGCACGCCCAATTGGTCGGATACCGCGTCGTCGACGGCGCATTGGAAGGCCTTGTCCTGAACGGCTCTGACGGGCGCGGTGAAGGCAACACCAATGGCATCGCACTGGCCGATCCTACGCAATTCATAGGTTTCATCGGGGCGGCAGACGCGCCGGAGAAGATCTATCTTGCCAAGAATGGCCTGCATGTTGAGATCAACATTGACCGTGATCATCAGATCGGCGGCGCCGATGCAGCCGGTGTTTCCGACGTTCGTTTGGAAAGCGCTCTGACGGCGATCATGGATTGCGAAGACAGCGTTGCCTGCGTCGACGGCCCTGACAAGGTGCAGGCCTACTCAAACTGGCTGGGATTGATGGCCGGCGACTTGACCGAAGAGGTGTCCAAGGGCGGACGCACCTTCACCCGTGCCTTGAACCCGGACCTGACGCTTACCTCGCCAGACGGTGGTGAGACGACGCTGAAAGGGCGGGCGGTTCTTCTGGTGCGCAATGTCGGTCATCTGATGACAACGCCAGCTGTTCTGGACGACAACGGGAACGAGATCCCGGAATGCCTGATGGATGCGATGATGACCGTGACCGCATCCATGCATGACCTGAAGAAGACAGGCGGCGCACGAAACTCGGTCAAAGGCTCTGTCTACGTTGTTGTGCCGAAAATGCACGGCCCCGAAGAAGTCGCGACAAGTGTCGAAATCTTTGGCCGCGTGGAAGAGATCCTCGGCCTCCCTGCAAACACCGTGAAAATGGGGATTATGGACGAAGAACGGCGGACCAGTGCCAACTTGGCCGAATGTATCCGCGCGGCTGCCGATCGTGTTGCCTTCATCAACACCGGATTCCTCGACCGCACCGGGGATGAGATCCATACCTCGATGGAAGCGGGTCCCATGATCCGGAAAGGTGAGATGAAGGGCGCGACATGGATCGCAGCCTATGAAGATCGCAACGTCGACATTGGCCTTGCCTGCGGCTTGGCGGGGAAGGCGCAGATCGGCAAGGGGATGTGGGCCATGCCGGATCGCATGGAAGACATGCTGGACCAAAAGGTCGGTCATCCGATGGCAGGGGCCAACACCGCTTGGGTGCCATCGCCCACGGCAGCGACGTTGCATGCCACGCATTACCACAAGGTCAACGTTCTGGAGCGTCAGGCGGAAATCGCTGCGGCCGGCCCGCGCGCTTCGCTGGAAGAGCTTCTGACAATTCCATTGGCGGGCAATCCCGACTGGACCGACGCCGAGATCACCAACGAGATCGAGAACAACGCGCAAGGCATTCTTGGCTATGTTGTTCGTTGGGTGGATCAGGGGGTCGGATGTTCCAAGGTACCGGACATCAATGATGTTGGCCTTATGGAAGACCGCGCGACTTGCCGGATCTCGTCCCAAGGGCTTGCCAACTGGTTGCACCACGGTGTGGTGAGCGAAGATCAGGTGATGGACGCAATGAAGCGCATGGCCGAGAAGGTCGATGCCCAGAACGCCGGTGATCCGCTTTACCAGCCGATGGCGCCGTCCTTTGACGGTGTTGCCTTCAAAGCGGCTTGCGACTTGGTCTTCAAAGGACGGGTTCAGCCTTCTGGCTACACCGAACCCGTGCTCCACGCCCGTCGCCTGGAAGCAAAGGCAAGCTGACGCAGGTTTAGCGCGAAAATCGGGTCTGAAGTGCATGGGCGCACATCTGCGTGTGCGCCCGCTGTTCTGGTCAATCGGGGCTTGGCCCGGTAAAACAGCCTCATGAGCAGACCTGTTATTGGCATTATCGGTAACCATCACCTCATCAACGACGAGTATCCGGTCCACGCCGGTGGGCGCATGAACTCTGCCGCTGTCGCGGAGGTGTCTGGTGGCTTGCCGTTGATCGTTCCGTCCGATCCCGCACTGGCGTCCCCGGAAGACTTGCTAGACGCCTGTCACGGCTTTGTTTTCACAGGTGGTCGCCCGAATGTGCATCCCGAGGAATACGGGGAAGAAGAGACCGAAGCGCATGGCACTTTTGACCGCGCGCGTGACAGTCTTGCGCTTCCATTGATCCGCGCTTGCGTGGCACGGGGGCAGCCTATCATTGCCATCTGCCGCGGCTTTCAGGAGTTGAACGTGGCAATGGGGGGATCGCTTTATCCCGAAATTCGCGACTTGCCGGGCCGGATGAACCACCGCATGCCGCCTGACGGAACCGTGGAAGAGAAATTCGCCCTCCGCCATGATGTGACCTTCACCCCCGGCGGGGTATTTCACCGCCTGATGGGCAAAGAAGTGGTGCGGACAAATACTCTGCACGGCCAAGGCATCAAGGAAAAGGGCGAACGGATCGTGATTGACGGCACTGCGCCGGACGGCACGCCCGAGGCGATATATGTCGAGGGTGCACCGGGCTTTGCGCTGGGCGTTCAGTGGCACCCTGAATACAACGCGGCGGAAGATCCTGTATCGCGCCCGCTTTTCGCGGCCTTTGGCGATGCCGCGCGCAGCTGGGCCGCAGGCGAGCGTCCGACGCCTGAATTGAAGAGCGCCTGAGGGGCCTGCGACTAAACAATCGCCGAAACACGACCGAAACTGGCGCCCCAGTCCTTGCGTGAATCGCGTGCCTTGCAGATAAGCAGGGCATGAAACGTTCCGACATCAATCAGATCATGGCCGCCGCGGATGATATGATCCGTTCGCACGGCTTCACATTGCCCCCTTTCGCCTATTGGACACCGGATGAGTTCAAGGCCCGCGCTTCCGAAGCCAGCCGTATCATCGAGGCCCGGATGGGGTGGGACATCACCGACTACGGGCAGGGGGACTTTGACAATCTGGGTCTGTTCCTCTTCACCTTGCGAAATGGATCTCTTGCGGATCTCCAGCGCGGTGGCGGAATGGTTTATGCCGAGAAGCTGCTGATCTCGAAGCAGGATCAGGTCAGCCCGATGCACACCCATGTCATAAAATCGGAAGATATCATCAACCGGGGCGGTGCCACGATGGTGATCGAGCTTTTTGGATCGGACGATGACGGCAACTGCGCAGAAGATCGTGGCGGGCAGGTGCTGTGCGATGGCATCCCTCGCACGTATGCTCCGGGTGAGAAGCTTCGCTTTGCGCCGGGCGAAAGCATTACGCTCATGCCGGGGGATTGGCACGCCTTCTGGGGTGAAGGTGGCGATGTGCTGATTGGCGAAGTCTCGACCGTCAATGATGACGAGACCGACAACATCTTCCGTGAACCCATTGGCCGTTTTGCCGAGATCGAAGAGGACGTGGATCCGACGCATCTTTTAGTCAGCGACTACGCCACGTGGCTTAGCTGATCGTCAGTTTCATCTGGCTTCGGGTCAACTCGACACCGCCCCGTTCCACCGTCTCTTCACCTTTCGTCTGCCACCCGCGGCGTTCCAAGAAACGCCGCGCCAGATGGCTGGCGTCTGTTGTCAGTTCAGTCAAGCCGCGCGATTTTGCTTCCGACAGTAGCGCATCGTAAAGCGCGCCGGACGCCACCGTGCCGCGGAGTTCCGGCAAAACGAAGAACATGTCGAGATGACCGGCCCGGGTCAGTGAAATCAGACCGCCAACAGTTCGATCGGCGTCCCACACCCAAGTCGTCCCTGACAACATGCGTTCCCGCCACCATGGCGCGATTTCATCCGAGGGCGCCCAAGCCATGCCCTGTTCTGGCGTGTAATGGGGTTGGCTGCCACGCCGTGCGGCTTCGCGGTACACGAAATATGTCGCCTCGGCGTCGTCGATTGCGTAGGGGCGGATCATGTCACCCGCGCGCGCTGATGGAAGTCGGGCCGATCCCAGGCCTTGGTGTCCAGAATGTCTTCGAGAGTCTGGGCAGCGGTTATGATTTCAGCTTCGCCAACAAAGAGAGGCGTGATGCCGAATCTCAGTATGTTCGGTGCGCGAAAATCGCCGATCACCTGACGCGCGATCAGGGCTTGCATGACGGCATAGCCGGCAGGATGGCTGAAGCAGACGTGGCTGCCGCGTTCAGCATGAGACCTTGGCGTGACAAGCGTCACTTCCGGGCACCGCTTTGTGACTTCTTCAATGAACAAGTCACCCAGTTCCAAGGACTTGCGGCGCACGTCTTCGATGTTGACGTCGTCCCATATCGCCAAGGCGGCTTCCAGCGCAGCCATCTGGACAATGGGTGGCGTGCCGACGCGCATCCTCTCAATCCCGCCACCCGCCCGGTAATCAAGCTCGAAATCAAAGGGCGCGGCGTGGCCAAGCCACCCGGCAAGGGTCGGTCGGATTTGGTCGATATGCGCCGGAGCGACATAGATGAAGGCTGGCGCCCCTGGTCCACCATTCAGGTATTTGTAGGTGCAGCCGACAGCGAAATCGACGCGAGTTGCCTGCACGTCGACCGGAAGCGCCCCGGCAGAGTGGGCAAGATCCCAGACCGCTAGTGCGCCGGCGTCGTGCGCGCGCTTTGTCAGTGCAGCCATGTCGTGCCGCCGACCTGTGCGATAGTCGACTTCGGTCAGAAGCGTGCAGGCGATGTCGGGACCAATGGCCTCTGCGACGTCTTCAGGGTTCACCAAGCGCAACTCAAAGCCTTCACCCAAGAGACTCATCAGACCGTCCGCCATGTAGAGATCTGACGGGAAGTTACCGGTGTCCGAAAGAACCACTTTTCGATCTGGCCGAAGTTGACAGGCAGCCGACACCGCTTGGAACACCTTGATCGATAGCGTGTCGCCCAAAACAGTCGTCCCCGTGGCCGCACCGATCAGACCGCCCACGCGGTCACCCAAGACCGAAGGGGCGGCCATCCAGCCAGCTCGGTTCCAGCCGCCAATGACCATCGTTCCCCATTCCTCCTCTGCAACGTGGCGAAGACGGTCCATCGCCGTCTTCGGCAAAGGGCCAAGCGAGTTGCCATCGAGATAGGTCATGCCCTCTGGCAGATGGAAGAATTCACGGGTTTTGGCAAAATCGGTCATGATATGGTTTTGGCGGCTGCAGCAGGCCCCTGCAAGCGGGTTGGCGCGCCGCGTATGGTCGCTGTAAGACAAGGTATGAAATGGATTGATCTACCGCCGATCTGGTTGGCCGCATGTTTGGTGCTGGCTTGGGGCGGCACCCGCGTTTTCGGAGCCCTTTGGCACGGCGGATTGCCGCTTTTCTTGGGGCTGTTTCTGGTGGCTGCTGGCATTCTGCTGATGGTGGGCGCAGTGCTGGCGTTTTCCAAGGCGAGGACGACGGTCATCCCTCATCAACAGCCCTCGACCCTCGTCGACCACGGGATCCTGCGACACTCGCGAAACCCGATTTACCTTGGCGACGTCTTGGTCTTGTTGGGGATGAGCCTGATCTGGGGCAGCTTGATCGGATTGGCGCTTGTCCCGCTCCTTGCCGTCATTCTGCAGCGCCGCTTCATCATTCCAGAAGAGGCGCGCCTCGCCGCAGCATTTCCAGAGGCCTTTGCCGCGTATCAATCGCAAACAAGACGCTGGTTGTGACGCTGCGTCATAGCGTCCTAGGGTCAGTCATTGTGAATTATTGTTGCGCGGCGTAGATAGCTCGCGAAACCATCCTAGTTCTGCAAGATCGTCACTACGGGGGAAGCCGCCAGATGAAAATCGGTGCACCAAGAGAGAGCGCAGAAGGCGAAAACAGGGTCGCAATGACCCCTGCCAGCGCCGAGCAGCTCAAGAAACTGGGGCATGAATGCCTGATCGAACGCGGCGCGGGACAGCGCGCGGGGTTTGACGATGCGGCATACGAAGCCGCAGGCGTCACAGTGGTGGACGATGTCTTCGCAGACGCCGAAATCGTCGCCAAAGTGCAAGAGCCGACGGAGGCCGAGGTGGCCCGGCTGTCCGAAGGTCAGACGCTGATCTCGTTCTTCTACCCGGCACAGAACGGCGAACTGCTTGAAAAAGCGAAAGATCAGAAGGCGACCGTGATCGCGATGGACATGGTGCCGCGCATCAGCCGCGCGCAAAAGATGGACGCTTTGTCTTCCATGGCGAATATCGCGGGCTACCGCGCGGTGATCGAGGCCGGTCAACACTTCGGCCGCTTCTTCACAGGCCAAGTGACCGCCGCTGGCAAGGTCCCGCCCGCGAAGGTTCTGGTCGTTGGTGCCGGTGTCGCCGGTCTGGCCGCGATCGGTACGGCCACATCGCTCGGTGCCATTACGCTAGCCTTTGACGTTCGCCCTGAAGTGGCTGAACAGATCGAATCGATGGGCGCTGAATTTGTCTTCCTCGATTTCGAAGAAGCCGCGCAGGATGGCGCCGCGACCGGTGGGTATGCTGCACCGTCGAGCCCTGAGTTCCGCGAAAAGCAGCTTGAGAAATTCCGCGAACTGGCGCCCGAGGTCGACATTGTCATCACCACGGCCCTGATCCCGGGCCGGCCGGCACCGGTTCTCTGGACCAAGGACATGGTGGAGGCGATGAAGCCTGGCTCCGTCATCGTCGACCTTGCGGCTCCTGCGGGCGGCAATTGCGAACTGACTGAAAAAGATCAGAAAATCGTCACGGAAAATGGCGTGACGATCGTCGGATATACCGATTTTGCAAGTCGCATGGCGACGCAATCGTCGCTGCTTTATGCAACGAACATTCGCCACATGATGACGGATCTGACGCCCGAGAAGGACGGCGTCGTCAACCACAACATGGAAGACGATGTCATTCGCGGTGCAACCGTCACCAAGGGGGGCGAGATCACGTATCCGCCCCCACCGCCAAAGGTGGCGGCCATCGCCGCGCAGCCGAAAAAGGAAAAGCCGAAAGAGCTGACCCCGGAAGAAAAGCGCGCCGCAGAAGTCGCCGCTTTCAAGTCCGAAACGCGCACGCAAGTCGGCCTTCTGGCGATTGGCGCAGCCCTGATCCTTGCCGTGGGCCTCGTTGCGCCGGCAAGCTTTATGCAGCACTTCATCGTGTTCGTTCTGTCTGTCTTCATCGGCTTCCAGGTCATCTGGAACGTTTCGCATTCGCTGCACACACCGCTGATGGCCGTGACGAACGCGATTTCGTCGATCATCATTCTGGGTGCGCTGATCCAGATAGGGTCATCGTCCGTGGTCATTACGATCCTGTCGATGCTGGCCGTACTCATGGCTGCCGTTAACATCTTCGGTGGCTTCCTCGTGACACGGCGGATGCTCGCCATGTTCCAGAAATCTTGATCTAGGGGGATCTCGGACATGGAATTCGGATTCACCACTGCCGCCTACGTCGTTGCGGCTGTTCTGTTCATCCTGTCGCTTGGCGGCCTTTCGGGGCAGGAAAGCGCCAAACGGGCCGTTTGGTATGGCATCGCGGGCATGGCGATTGCCGTACTGGCAACGCTCATCGGGCCCGGTGCAGGTCTCTGGTGGCTTTCGGTCATTCTGATCGCGGGTGGTGCCGTCGTTGGGCATCAGCTGGCAACGCGGGTCGAGATGACCCAGATGCCAGAACTTGTCGCGATCATGCACTCTCTGGTCGGGCTTGCAGCCGTCTTCGTCGGCTTCAACGCGGACATCATGATCAACACCGCCGCTGCGCTTTATGCTGAAAACGGTGGTGTTCTGGGGGCCGTTGGGCCCGACGGATATACCGCGATCGGCCTGCCGAAAGAGGTCTATGACAGCCTGAGCGCCTTCGGTCAGCTTGTGGCCAAGAAGTCGAGCGTTGAGATTTCGATCTTGCGTGTCGAATTGGCTCTGGGCATCTGGATCGGTGCGGTCACGTTTACCGGTTCGGTCGTGGCCTATGGAAAGCTTTCGGGCAACTCCAGTCTGTTGCCCTTCAAGATCGATACAGCTGCCAAGAAGCTGCCGGGCGGTCACTTGCTGAATGCTGCTGCGGCCGCGCTTTCTGTGCTGTTCCTGATCATGTATCTCGGCGGCGCGGGCAGCTGGACGCTGATCCTGCTTGCTGTTCTGGCGCTCTTCATCGGGTACCACCTGATTATGGGGATCGGTGGCGCCGACATGCCCGTGGTCGTCTCGAT
Source organism: uncultured Rhodobacterales bacterium (assembly GCA_964566835.1). Taxonomy (GTDB): domain Bacteria; phylum Pseudomonadota; class Alphaproteobacteria; order Rhodobacterales; family Rhodobacteraceae; genus CAZMKY01. The sequence continues at coordinate 7,271 of CAZMKY010000491.1, read as the reverse complement.
GCTGAACAGCTATTCCGGCTGGGCTGCGGCCGCGATCGGCTTCAGCCTTGGCAATGATCTGCTGATCGTTGTCGGTGCGCTCGTCGGCTCGTCTGGTGCGATCCTCAGCTACATCATGTGCAAAGCCATGAACCGGTCGTTCGTCAGCGTTATCCTAGGTGGCTTTGGTGGCGCCAAAGGTGAGCAGATGGCCGTCGAGGGCGAACAAATTGCCATTGATGCCGACGGTGTGGCGACGGCACTGAATGAAGCAGACAGCGTCATCATCATTCCGGGCTACGGCATGGCCGTGGCGCAGGCGCAGACGGCAGTTGCGGAATTGACGCGTAAGCTGCGGGCGGCTGGCAAAGAAGTGCGCTTTGCCATTCACCCCGTGGCAGGGCGTCTGCCGGGCCACATGAACGTTCTTCTGGCCGAGGCCAAGGTGCCCTACGACATCGTCTTGGAGATGGATGAAATCAACGACGATTTCCCTGACACCGACGTGGCGATCGTTATCGGTTCGAACGACATCGTAAACCCGGCGGCACAGGACGATCCGAACAGCCCAATTGCGGGCATGCCCGTTCTGGAAGTCTGGAAAGCCAAGCAAGTCTTCGTTTCCAAGCGTGGCCAGGGCACGGGCTATTCCGGCATCGAGAATCCGCTGTTCTTCAAAGAGAACACGCGCATGTTCTACGGTGACGCAAAGGCATCGCTGGATACGCTCTTGCCAAAAGTCGACTGACGAGAAGCACCATCATGACAGAGTTGAGGCCGCTGCATCTGCAGCGGCCTTTTCTTATCAGGCGGCTCTCCAGACTTGCCTCAGGTCACCAACGCTCCATCTCGCAGTGGAACACTGAACCGGAGCCCTGACATGATTTCCCAAACGACCCGCCTTGCAGCTGTCCTTGCCGTTCTTGCAACGCCATCCCTTGCTGACATGACCGTCGAGTTTCGCGAAGGCGCGCCGAAGGACAGGTTTGTGTTCCGCACGGATACGGGCGTTTGTCAGGATGGTCCTTTCCGGATCACGCTCGATCTGGCCGGGTCCGCGGCTGGATTGATCTTCGATGTGACAGAGCAGGGCGCTGGCGTGGAGGTGTACCAGCCCGTCGAGTTGGTTGAGGGCGCGGAAATCGTTGCCGCGATGAGCAGGGTTGAAGACGGCGATGCGGTAATCGTTCTGGACCTACTGGGCTTGGATGCGGGCCAGTCTGTCGCGTTCACGGTGGATGTCGATGACACCCTTGGTGGGCGAGAAATCACAGTTTCTGACAGCGAAATCGTGGGCGCCAACGTGACGCTGGCCGCGGGTGGTCAGACCTGGTCCGGCACGTTTTCGGACCGTTCGATCGCCCAGGTGGATCTGCCGGACTGTCAGGCCTGATCAGTCCGCATCGCGCCAGCTGCCGGATGCGAGACCATCCAGCGTCCAGCGTCCAACCTGCCAGCGCACAAGCCGCAGTGTCGGAAAGCCTATAGCCGCCGTCATGCGACGCACCTGACGATTGCGCCCCTCGGTCAATGTGATTTCGATCCAGCGGTCCGGCACCGTTTTTCGTGTGCGCACCGGCGGATCGCGTGGCCAAAGGTCAGGATCGTCAATCAGTCTGACTTTTGCGGGACGTGTCGGCCCGTCTTTCAAAGTCACGCCTCTGCGCAAAGGTTCCAAGTCGTCGTCACTCGGGGTGCCTTCGACCTGCACCAGATAGACCTTTTCCGTGCGGGCCCTTGGGCTGGTGATCCGCGCCTGAAGGCGGCCGTCATCGGTCAGGACCAAAAGCCCTTCGCTGTCTCGGTCAAGCCGCCCGGCTGCATAGACGCCTCGCGGCAATCCAAAGTCCGAAAGCGTGGGTCTGGGCGACGGGCTTTTGGTGTCCGTGAACTGGGGCAGAACACCCATCGGTTTGTTGAAAAGGATCACGCGCGCCATGGCGCGACGCTAGTCTGCCTTAGCCGCGTTTGACAATCACTTCCCCACCGGGTTCTTCGGGTTCATCGTCCAGCATCTCAGGCGGGAAGCCGGGGGCGCGGATGTCGAGACCAGTTGCCTCCTCAAGGCGCTTGATGATGTTCGGGGACAACTCTCTCGGGCCGAAGCGGTCTATCCCATCCGCGAAGATCTGGTTCAGCAGTGGTGAGACCTCAAGCGGCACGCCATGCGCTTCTGCGATGGATTGAAAGAGGCCAATGTCCTTGGCGACAAGATCCATGGTGAAGCTGATGTCACGCGATCCGTTCAGAATGACTTGGCTTTCCGTCTCGTGAACGAAGGAGGTGCCGGAGGATATCGCAATTGCCTCATAGGCGGTGGCCAAGTCCAGCCCGGCGGCCTTGGCCGTCACCAAGGCTTCTGCGCAGGTCACAAGGTTTGCCGTCGCAAGGTAATTCGTGATGACCTTCAGGACGGACGCACTTCCGAGATCTCCGGTGTGCAGCACACGTCGACCAAGCGTCGTGAGAACCGGAAGGGCCCGTTCGAAGGTGTCTCTGTCACAGCCCGCAAAGATCGAGATATTGCCCGTCGCAGCGCGGTGACATCCGCCGGAGACTGGGCAATCGATTGCAGATGCGCCCTTGGCTTCCACAAGCTTGGCAAGGCGCTGAACCTCGGTCGCGTCGGTCGTCGACATCTCGGCCCAGATCTTACCCTGTGACAGCCCCTCCAACAGTCCGCCGGTGCCTTCGACCACGGCGCTGCACGCTGCCGGAGAGGGGAGACAGGTGATGATGTAGTCGCATTCCCGCGCCATATCGGCGGGGCTATCAGCCCAAGTTGCACCGCCTTCAATGAAGGGGGCTGCCATGTCTGGATCCAAGTCGCGAACGGTCAGATCCCATCCGTTTCTCAGCAAAGACCCGGCAAGTTTGCCGCCAACATTTCCAAGCCCGATAAAGCCGATTTTCATGGATCCCCTCCCATAGCTTTGACGCCATCCTTGTGTCTTACGTCACAGACGTCCGCTCTCAAAACGGCATTTTCGGCGAAAAACGACATGACGGTATACGATTGCACACTCATAACCAATTGAAAGTTATTGATTTTTTAAATTGAGAATCTCTGCCATTGCGCTATTTGAGTGCCAAGGAGACGTTTCATGAGCCCGATCAAGGACCACGCGCTGAGGTATCAGCTTGCCAATGAGCTGCACGCGCGGCCATTTCCGGCGTTCGAAGCCCCGGCGCGTGCGGCATATCTGGCTATCAAGCAGCCAACGGATGCAGCGGCGCGTGACCGCGATCAGGATCGTGCACACCTGCTGGCGCTTCTTGACAGGTTCGGAGCCCCACATCCTCAGCCCGGCGCCACTCATTATTTCGGTGAAATTGGACGGCATCAGCTCAAGTGGGAAAGCCATACGGAGTTCGTGACTTACACGATCTTCGGCACGGGCGTTGCCGAACGGCCCTTCGATGCGCGAACCTTCGATGTCTTCCCGGAAGATTGGCTTGCCGATGCGCCGGGTGATCGGATCACGTCCGCCCTTATCCGAGTGGAGCCTTTAGAGGATGAAGCCGACATCGCAGGCAAGCTTGAAGACTGGTTTGTGCCGGAAAGCCTTGCCGCAAGTCGTGTATTGGAAGACAGCGCCGTTATCGCGGGCGATTTCAGGATCGATCCGGGCGGGCACATGCGCTTTGCTGTCTTCGTTGCCCCCGAAACCGAAGGACGTCGTGTGGGCCGCATCGTCCAGCGTCTTTGCGAGATCGAGACATACAAGTCGATGTCGATGCTGGGGCTTGCCCGCGTGCGCGATCTGGGACCGCGTCTGGGGGCCGTCGATACCGAACTGACGCGCCTGATGGGCGATATGACGGGTGATATGGCGCGGCCGGAGGACACTTTGAAAGCGTTGCTTGGGGTTTCGTCCGAGTTGGAACAAACGCTGGCGACCTCGTCCTTCCGCTTTGGTGCAACCGGTGCTTACGAAGCCATCGTGACCCAACGCATTGCAGCGCTGCGAGAAGAGCGCTTTGGCGGGCGACAGACCTTCGCCGAGTTCATGACGCGCCGCTTTGATCCTGCCATGCGCACGGTCAAATCCAGCGAGGCAAGGATGCGCCAAATGGCAGAACGTGCCGCGCAGGCGGGCAACCTTTTGCGGACACGTGTTGATGTCGAACGGCAAAGCCAGAACCAGGATCTTCTGGCGTCGATGGACAAGAGGGCCGACTTGCAGTTGAGGCTGCAAAAAACGGTCGAAGGCCTGTCTGTCGTCGCGATCAGCTACTATGCCGTCAATCTCGCGCTGTACCTCCTTGGCCCGCTGGGAACAGAGACGGGGGTTTCCAAGGTTGTTCTGACCGCCGTCGTGACGCCAGTTGTCATTCTGCTGGTCTGGTGGATGGTGCGCCGTATCCGAAACCGTATGGAATAAAGCCTAGCTGGCCATCCGCTCCAAGCGTTCTGCAGGCGCCTTGACGGGGCCGAAGTCGATCTTCAGCAAGCCTGTGGCCCGTGTCGCGATGACGGCGCCCCAGATGATCACGATATTTGCCAGTGCCGCCGCCGCCGCCACACCGGCATAGCCCATCAGCCAGACGCCCAGCCACGCCAGAGGCAGATAGAGCGCGAAGGTGCGCGCAATCGACAACGACATGGAAAAGAGCGCTCTGTCACGTGCGTTCATCGCCGCGTTGGCTGTCACCAGAATGCCGTAGCCCCCCAAGGTCCAGCCAACGACACGCAGATACGTTGCTGTGTAGCTTGCCGACTCTTCATCAGAGGCGATGAGCAACGAGATCGGGTCGGCCAGGAAAAACAGAACAGCGCCGACGACAATCCCGTAGACGATGCACATCAGAAAGGTCGCGCGAACGGCGCTTCGGGCGCGATCTTGTTTATCAGCGCCCCAGTTTTGTCCGACCACAGGGCCAATGCCGGCCGAAAGAGCGAAGAGAGCGACTGTTGCAATGGACTGAACACGGGTCGCTGCGCCAAAGCCTGCCACGGCGGCATCTCCGATTGTCGCCACCGCGGCCGTGACCGCGGCCAATCCCGCAGGGTTGATGGCGTTCGAAAATGCCGCTGGTGCGCCGACGCGTGTGATCTGTCGAACGGACGACCTCAGATCTTCCGTTGGGCTGCCGCAGTAGCCGATCATCCCCTTCTGCCATGCCCACCAAAGTGCTGCTGCCGCCGCTGCGGCGCGTGCCACGAAGGTCGAAAGCCCTGCGCCGCCCGTGCCCATTTCGGGCCAGACCCAAAGACCGAAGATGAAGACCGGGTTCAATGCGATGTTCAACGCCGCCGAACCAAGCATGATCAGCGCGGATGTCAGGCCATCCCCATGTGCCCGGAAGGCCGCGTTGGCGATCATCATGGCAACAAGAAAGGGGTAGGACGGCGCCCACCAAAGCATGTAAGCGCGGATCTCTCTCAGCACGTCGTCCGATGCGCCGATCAGGTGAAAAAGCGGATCGGCAAACGCCCAAACGACGGCGGCTAGGATCAATGCGGCGAGACTGCCGAGGCCGACGGCTTGCAGCGCTTTTCGGCGGACGGCTTCATCACTTTCTCCGCTGCCGATGGCTTGGCTCAGTGTCGCATTGGCGCCGGCACTCAACCCGATCGACAAGGAAGTGATCGCTGTGGTGACAGGATAGATGTAGCCGACGGCGGCAAGCTCTGTCTGACCCACGAGCCCAAGGAAATAGCTGTCTGCAATGCCCACGGACAATACGGCAAAGATGCCAAGTGTCATCGGGGCAGAGACGATCATCACGGCCTTCCAAGGCGCGCCTTCAGTCAAATCTCGGGTATATCCTGCCATGCTCGCCTCCGCCGCGCTCAGGCAAAACACCTTAGCGCGGCAGAGAGTTCCCGACGGCAGCTGGGTTTAACGGCCCCGGATGCGCGGGTCGAGCGCGTCGCGCAAGCCGTCGCCGATGAAGTTGACGCTAAGAACCGTCAGAGAAATGCAGAGCCCCGGCCAGATAACGCGTTCTGGGTAAAGCTCCATCCGGTCGACCGCATCGAAGAGAAGCTTGCCCCAAGTCGGGAAGTCTGGCGGGAATCCGAAGCCAAGGAAGGACAGTGCGGATTCCGTGATGATGGCCGTCGCAATACCAAGCGTGGCTGACACCATGATGGGCGACAGGACGTTTGGCAAAAGGTGTCTGGTGATCATCTTTCCGGATGGAGTGCCGATGGAGCGGGCCGCCAGGATGAATTCCCTTTCCTTCAGGGCCAGAACATCGCCGCGCACGATCCGCGCGGTCTGCATCCACGACGTGAACCCGACAAGTGTCACAATCAGGATGAAGACACCACCTTCGGGCCCAAACGCCGCTGAGAGCGCTTCCCGGAACAGCAGCACGGCAACCAGCAGGAGTGGCAAAAGGGGCAGTGCAAGGAAGAGGTCGGTGAGGCGCATCAGCGGCCCGTCGAGCCGTTTGAAATAGCCCGCGACCACACCAATGGCCGTGCCCACAAACAGCGCCAAAAGCATCGCAACCCAACCGACGGCAAGGCTGACCCGTCCGCCGAACAAGAGCTTTGCCAACGTATCGCGGCCAAGGTTGTCCGTACCAAGTGGGTGGTTCCAACCGACCTTCGCGTCGCCGTCCCAGAGAATATGGTAGATCGGGCGCATGTCTTTCGCGCGGATATCCAGCTTGGTGGCGTCCACCGTCCAGATGTAGGGACCAAAGATCACGGCGAGCGTGATGAAGATCAGAAAGCCGGAGCCAATCAGGGCACCGCGGTGGCTTTTGAACTGGTCCCAGACATCCCACCACTGCGAACGGGGCGGCTTGTCGGAAAAGGCGGCTTCGGCAACACCCGGAGTCTCCATCGGGATTGGGGCCATGGCGGCTGCGCTTTCGGCGGCAGGCTGCGGGGCTTCGGGACGATCAGTCATAACGGATCCTCGGGTCAAGGATGCCGTAGAGAACGTCGGCAATCAGATTGAAGAGCACGATCAGCACCGCGAAGATGAAGGTCAGCGTCTGCACCATCGGCAAATCATTGGCTTGGATCGCGGTGATCAAAAGCTGACCAATTCCGTTCACCTTGAAGACCTGTTCGGTGATGATGGCGCCGCCGAAGATGGATGGCACACCCAATGCGATCACAGTGACCACGGGGATCAGGCTGTTCCTGAGAACGTGCACCAGAACGACGGCACGCTCTCTCAGGCCTTTGGCGCGGGCGGTGCGCACGTAATCCTGATTGAGGTTGTCCAGCATCGAGGCGCGCATAAACCGGCTGATCTGGGCCGCATTAAACAAAGCCAGAACAAACACCGGCATCGCCATCTGCCGGATCTGGAACACGAAACTTT
>CAZMKY010000490.1:0-2749 GCA_964566835.1 uncultured Rhodobacterales bacterium | reverse complement strand
ATCGCCATCCCTGAGATGCTGAAGATCGGCTATGACAAGCGCTTTGCCGCGGGCGTTGTCGCCGCTGGCGGCACGCTCGCCTCGCTGATCCCGCCGTCCGCGATCCTCGTCATTTACGCGATCATCGTGGAACAAGACGTGGGCAAACTGCTGCTCGCCGGCTTCATCCCCGGTGTCTTTTCGGCCTTCATCTACGGCCTTCTGATCATCGGCATGGCGCTGACAATCAAGAACTTCGGCCCACCCGTCAGCGGCTTCACGTGGCGCGAACGCTTCGCATCGCTGCCGCCGGCCTTGCCCATCATCTTCGTCGTCGTGACGATCATCTTCTTCGTCTACAACCCCTTCGGCGGCGACGCGTGGGGGACACCGACGGAAGGGGGCGCAATCGGGGCCTTTGTCGTCTTCCTCATGGCGCTCTACCGTGGCATGCGCTGGCCAGAGTTCCGCGATGCCCTGCTGGAGACGGCGAAGCTCAGCGTGATGATCTTCTCGATCATCTGGGGCGTTCTGATCTACGTCCGCTTCCTCGGCTTTGCGCAGCTGCCCGACGCTTTCGCGAACTGGATCACGTCGCTGGAATACTCGCCAATGCTGATCTTGGTCTGCATCCTTCTGGCCTATGCCGTCCTCGGCATGTTCATGGATGCCATCGGCATGCTGCTTCTGACGCTGCCCGTGGTCTATCCCGCGGTCATGGCCTTGAACGGCGGGGAATTCGTGTCTGCCGCTGACAGCACTTTCGGCATGTCGGGGCCAATGTGTGCGATCTGGTTCGGGATCCTGGTGGTCAAAATGGCGGAGTTCTGTTTGATCACGCCGCCCATTGGCCTGAACTGCTTCGTCGTGGCCGGCGTTCGGGACGATCTGACCGTTCAGGACGTGTTCAAGGGTGTGACGCCATTCTTCATCGCAGACGGCGTTACCATCGCGCTTCTGGTCGCGTTCCCTTGGATCGTGCTCTGGCTGCCAAGCCTCGCTTAGAGAAGGCCCAGCAAGCGGCTGGCCTCCTCGGCGGGGGAGGCCAGCCCATCCCGTGCTTCACCCGGATAGAAGCGGGCCCGTGTGGCCGTCGGCATGGGCTCTGGCGTCAGAATACGCACGTCCGGACCAACCTTCGCCGTCTCGCCCGCCCAAGACCGGACAAGCGCCATCTGAGCGGCCTTGGTGGACCCATAGGCCCCGAAGAACTTCTCTCCGCCCCGCGGATCGTCAAAGAAGACGGCGCGTCCTGCAGGGGCTGTCCGCAACAAAGGTGCAACCATCCGGATCAGGGTCGCGGTTGCAGTGATGTTCGTGGCAACAGATTTGGACAGATCCCTGTTGTCGACGTGATCAGCGGGTGCCAACGGGGCTGCATGGATCGCCGTGTGACACCAAAGATCCAGATGCCCCCAACGGTCAAAGATCCCACGGCAAAGCTGTGCCATGGCGTCTTCCTTGGTGATGTCCATCGGCGCCAGCGTCGCCTGTCCACCTTTGGCTTGGATACGGTCATCCAGTTCTTCCAAAGCGCCAACGGTCTTGGCGACCGCAACGATGTGATAGTCGGGCGCAAGCGCTTCGGCCAACGCGGCGCCAAGGCCGCGGGACGCGCCGGTGATCAGGGCAATCTTGGTCATGGGGCGGGGTGTCGCTGAAAGCGGACGCTTTGGCAAGCGCCTCAGGCGTCCATCAGATGCGGCCTGATGTCGTGGCCAGCGGCGGCATAGATGTCGAGAAGCTGGTCAAAGGTGATCCCGTTTTCCTGCCAATCTGCCAACACGGGACCGTCATGCACGAACAGCTGCGGACGCAAAGTCGTGTCCTCATCCGGGATCAGATCACATTGCAAGGCGTCCGTCATGCCGGTGCCGGGCAGGATGTTGGACAGCCACGAAAAGCATCCCTCGAAATGCGCGCCCGTGCGTTCGGCTTCGAGATAGCGCTCGAAGTTGTCGGGGTTCACGCTGCCCCATGGCCCGAATGAAAAGGCGGCATCCGATCCCTTGATCGGCAGCGTGATGAGCGCTCGAATAAAGCGGTATTCGCCCAATCGACAATACTCGCCCGAGAGCGTGTCTTCACCGATGATCAGAACGTCCTTCCCGCTGTCGGCAAGGTTTCCATGTGGCCAGGCGTCCGGATGATCGTAGCCGATATCAAACACACCATCGAAGACGCGCCCGCAGCACGAACATGGTGTTTTGGTCTGGGTAAAACGACGCCAGCGGGGATCGGAATTCAGGTCCATGCCCACACCCTTCCGCGAGCCATTTGAAAGGTCAAGCGGTCGGCATCGCTATGACCCGATCACGCCTATTCCGCCGCCTTGACCTCGAAGCCCTGCTCGATCTGGTCGGACGGGGCCACCGGGTATTCGCCCGAGAAGCAGGCGTCGCAATATTGCGGCGCAGACGGGTCACGGCCCTTGGCCTCCCCAACAGCACGGTAGAGACCATCGAGCGAGATGAACTTCAGCGACGTCACGCCCAGATGATCGCGCATTTCCTCTTCGCTCATTGTGGCCGCTAAGAGCTTTTCGCGCTGCGGTGTGTCCACGCCATAGAAGCAGGGCCATGCCGTCGGCGGTGAGGCGATGCGGAAATGCACTTCCTTGGCGCCTGCGTCGAGGATCATTTCCTTGATCTTTCGGCTTGTCGTGCCGCGCACCACGCTGTCATCGACAAGTATCACGCGCTTGCCGCGGATCAGGGCACGGTTGACGTTCAGCTTCAGACGCACGCCCATGTTCCGGATGTGCTCCGTC